>JAIRTJ010000067.1 GCA_031254995.1 Eubacteriales Family XIII. Incertae Sedis bacterium | reverse complement strand
GATCAGCGGCTGAAAAATGTGCGTCAAGTGGGACAAAGGGGACGGCACGATTCCGCCCCCTTTGTCCCATGGGGGGCGTTGCGGGGACTTGCCCCCCGCTGAGGGGGTAGCGCGAGACTGACGCGAAACGGCTGGCTCGCGCGTAGGGGGAGACTTCCCCCACCGGAATAAAATTTGCTGCCGTTGATACAAGGGAAATTGGACAATCGGTGGTTTTCTTTTTTCTGTAATGCCTTGATATCCAGCCCCGTGGGCGGTATATTCTACTCGTAAGATAATTGCGTATTTACGCATGAATATAAAGAATGCAAAATGAGGATCGACAGACCCAAATACCGGCACAAGCTCATCGATAAAAAAGAGAACGGGCTGGTGAAAGTGATTACAGTGGTGCGCATTGTGTCAAATGATTGTAGGTTAGCCAGCCGATAAACGTTGAAAAACCTTGCATCTTGAACCGGTGCAAGGTTTTTCATGTCGATTTTCAGGACCTCGCCGTCACCCCTCGAGGCCTCAAAATGCCCGCCGAGAACAGGGAACTTTCAGGGAAAAGCATAAAACGTTTGAAGTTTGCGAGCCGATTGCTTTATAATGGGATTAGCTTCATATGGGATGCTTCGGTATTTGAAAAGAAAGGAAGAGTGACGCTCTATGGATATTTGGATTATATTGGGCATCATTGTCGGGCTGATAATCCTCTCGCTTGTAGGTGCGGTGATGAAATCCAAGCAGATGAAGACGATGAATTTCGGAAGCGGCGCACAACCGGGTCTGAAGGAGGAAACGGTGCGGGACGGCGAGGAAAAGGTTGAAACTCCAACGTCCGCAGTCGCGGAACAATCGACGTCGGAGGCGAAAGAGGACTGAGCGCGAAGGTCGGTGTGCGAGGGTTTTTGCGGCGTTTTCGCATTCCGCGATTTTCGGTCTCCGTCGGGCTTGCATTTTTCGGACGCGTGTGGCATAATACCAAGGTGCGGAGAAAAGCGGGCGACGGGAATTGTCGCCGCGTGTTTATTGCGGGCTCATAGCTCAGCTGGATAGAGCAACGGCCTTCTAAGCCGTGTGTCCGGGGTTCGAATCCCTGTGGGCTCGCCAAATAGGACACAGTCTCGCGCGCAACGGGGCAGGCCAAAGAGACGCATTGCGCCGGGATTCGAACCCGAAAGGGCGTGTCCGTCGAGAGAAAGCCCTGCGGGCTTTCGAGCAGGGCACGGTTCGAGCCGACCGGAAGGGGAGGCGAAGAACGGCGCCGATAGGCGTAAATCCCTGTGGGCTCGCCAAATAGGACACAGTCTCGCGCGCAACGGGGCAGGCCAAAGAGACGCATTGCGCCGGGATTCGAATGATGTAAATTCCTCAGTGATGGGGTATAGCCAAGCGGTAAGGCAACGGACTTTGACTCCGTCATGCGTAGGTTCAAATCCTGCTACCCCAGCCATTTGACCCATTAGCTCAGTTGGCAGAGCACTTGACTTTTAATCAAGGTGTCCGGAGTTCGAGACTCCGATGGGTCACCAACATCATTGCTCCGGCGCGACAAAGCGCGTCGGGGCAATGGGAAACGCGGGGATTGCCGAACCGGGTACGGAGAGGTAGCGAAGCGGCCATAACGCGGCGGTCTTGAAAACCGTTTGGGGGAAACCCCGCATGGGTTCGAATCCCATCCTCTCCGCCAAGTTTTAAACGGGCGAAGCGGCCGGCGCGAAATCTCAGTCGATTCGCGATCGGAACAGGGACACTGCGTCGCTTGCCCGAAAGGGTTCGGACGTACGATGAGAATAAGGAGAAGTACTCAAGCAGGTTGAAGAGGACGGTTTGCTAAACCGTTAGGTCGGGTGTACCGGCGCATGGGTTCGAATCCCATCTTCTCCGCCAAAGACGGCGATCGCGTTTCGGATGACGAGACTCGATCGCGGGGCAGGCGCGCCGCGCTTGCCGTTATAGGGGTATAGCTCAGTTGGCAGAGCGATGGTCTCCAAAACCATGCGTCGAGGGTTCAAATCCTTCTACCCCTGCCATCGGGACGATGATCGTCCCTCAGTCATCGGAGATTCGGGTCTCCAATGATCGCTTGCTTCGGCGAGAATGATATTTGGTCGCGTCGAGGCGCTCCTTTCGGCGGTCTCCCGACGGGGTGTAGCGCAGCTTGGCAGCGTATCTGCTTTGGGAGCAGAGGGTCGCAGGTTCAAATCCTGTCACCCCGACCATTCGGATGTCCTCGCGGGATTTGAGAACGCGGAAGCGTTTTCGAATTTCGGACGCGCCGCCCGAATCGCAAGACAAGGGCCTTTAGCTCAGTTGGTCAGAGCGTCCGGCTCATAACCGGCAGGTCCCGGGTTCAAGTCCCTGAAGGCCCACCAGAGAGAAAAGTCGCCATAGGGCGGCTTTTCTCTCCGCTTTTAATGAGAACAAGTATATCAGGATAGGAATATGCCGCGAAAAAACCATTTGCGCGAAACAAAAAATGAAACATTCGGCAAGAAGCTGTTGCGGGTTGCCCTGCCTATTTCGTTGCAGAGTCTGATTGCATCGTCATTGAGTCTGGTGGACAATCTGATGGTCGGCAATTTGGGCGAAACGGAGTTGGCTTCGGTCGGTCTTTCCACGCAGATACATCTCATATTCTGGATGGTACTCTTCGGATTCAATGGCGGTACTACGACCTATATGGCGCAGTTCTGGGGGAAACGCGACCTCAAGAGCATACGTCGCGTGACAGGTATATCCGTCTCTGTCTCATTTTCCGTAGGTTTACTGTTTTTCTTTGTTTCGATATTTTTTCCGAGATTTGTATTGGGGATTTTCACGAATATTCCCGAGGTTCTCGATATGGGCATGCACTTCGTCCGATACAGCGCGGTGATCTTCCTCACGTGGAGCGTCGTCGTCCCGCTTACGGCGGCGTTGAAAGCCACGCAGCAGACGAGCGTTCCCTTGAAAATCAGCGTCGTCGTGTTCGGCACGAATACGATTCTGTGCGTCGTCTTCATCTTCGGCATGTTCGGCGCGCCGCGACTCGGAATCATGGGAGCGTGCCTCGCGACGGCTGTTTCCCGTATATTGGAACTCGTCCTGTACCTCGTCACGATATTTGCGCGCAAGAATATTATCGCGGGATCTCTCAGGGATTTCTTCTCATGGGACAAGAAGCTGTTTCGCAAGGTGCTCGCAAACGCGGTTCCCACTACGGTGAACGAAGCCATGTGGGGGATCGGCGTGTCCTTTTACAACGCAGCTTTCGGCAGGATGGGAGTTACGGAATTTGCGGCGGTGCAGGCGGGCAATACCATCCAAAACATATTCTCGCTGGCCTGTTTCAGCATGGGCGACGCCATGCTCATTCTCGTGGGCGAGAAATTGGGCAAAGGCGAATTGGACGAGGGCTACCGATTGGCCGGCCGCATCATGAAAGTAGCAGTGATCATAGGCGCAGTCGCGGGCGCGTTGCTCTTGGTCTTATCCCGATTTATCGTCAAACTCTTTGAGTTTACGCCGCAGGGCAGTCGCTATACCGTGTTGATTTTGTTGGTCTACGGCGTTTTTTTGTTCATAAAGATACACAACGCGGCGATTATCACGGGGGTATTGCGCGCGGGCGGCGATACGCGGTTCGCGATGTTCGCGGAGATCGCCTGCGTCTGGCTCATCGGCGTCCCCGTCGCCTTCTTCTTCGCGCTCTGCGCGAAGCTCCCCATCTATCTCGTGGTGCTGTGCGTACAGGCCGAGGAACTGACAAAATTCTTCGTACTGCGCCGACGCTACAAATCAAAAAAATGGGTTAAAAACCTCGTGAATGACGAGACGCGGGACTGAGCGGCGCGCGTTCAGGCGCGCATCGCTTCCTCCGCTCGGTAAGAACTGCGCACGAAAGGCGCGGAGGCTGTAAATGCGAATCCTTTGTCGCGCGCGATCTCCGCATATTCCTCAAACGTTTCGGGTCGTATGTACTCGACGACCGCGAGATGTTCCGCGGACGGAGCCAAATACTGTCCGATCGTGAGAAATTCGCAACCCGCGCCCCGCAGATCGTCCATCAGCGACATGACTTCGGCCTTCGTCTCTCCGAGTCCCACCATGATGCCGCTCTTGCTTCGAGCGGTCGGGGCGCGATCCTTGACTTCCTCAATGACGCGGAGCGAACGCTCGTATTCCGCCAGGGGACGCACCGTCGCGTAGAGGCTTTTGACCGTCTCCATGTTATGCGCGATCACATCCGGGCGCGAGGAAGCGACGATGTCGAGAGCCTCTTCGTTTCCGCCGAAATCGGGAATCAATATCTCGACGGCGACGCCGGGGCTTCGTCTTCGTATCTCGGAGACCGTATCGGCAAACGAACGCGCGCCGCCGTCAGGCAGGTCGTCGCGCGTGACCGAGGTGACGACGACGTGTTTCAGACCCAGTCGCGCGACGGCCTCGCCGATTCGCGCCGGTTCGCCCGGATCCGCCGTTTCGGGATTGCCGTGCGTCACGTTGCAAAATCCGCAATTTCGCGTGCAATAGACCCCGAGGATCATAAATGTCGCGGTTTTTTTAGAAAAGCATTCCGTGTAATTGGGACAAAGGGCTTCCGCGCATACCGTATTGAGTCGCAGATCGCCGAGAATGTTTTCGGTCAAAGCCAAATTCGGATCCGCGACAAAGCGTCGACGCAACCAATCGGGTTTTCGTTTTGCGACAGCGAACATATGTATTCTTTCTCCTTCGCGACGGGCATGAGACCGTTTCGTTAAAAGCCGATTTATGATGCGGAGAACTTTGCTTTATGATGCGGAGAACTCTGCGGTGGACAATATTTTCTTGAACAGAGCCTCCGAGTCGTCGTAGTCCGATTGCGATGTGCACGCGACCGCTTGACAAAACTCGTCCGATTCTTTGAAAACCGTGACGAGATAGGAAAACTTGATTTTTTCCATCGTTCCCTTGATGAAAATCTGCATGGCGGGTATGCCGTCGCCTATCGAGGTCTCGACCCATCCTTCCGCTCCGGTCTCCGCGTCCGAAAGCATATCCTTCATGTTTTCCAATATGATGTCGCCGTAATCCTGTATGCTCATGTCGTCTGCAAAATCGGAGATCGGTTCCTCGATGACTACGAAGGATTGACGATTGTTGCTGCTGAGCATTCCGATCGTCGCCTCTTCATTCATTTCGAGATTTTCATCCCACGACGACGGGAATGAAATCGCAAGGTCGGATATGGTGGAATGAACCGCGCGGAACGATTCGTCCTCCTCCGATTTGTTTGATGTCGATCCGAGTATGCACGACGTAAAAGTCGTGAGGAGCATACACGCGATCAGGACGAGAATTACCGAATGTTTTTTATTCATGGCGGTTCCCCTTTTGAAATGAATGCAACGCTTTCGCGATTTGCTTATCTGCCGAACCTTTATGACTTCAAAGATATTGTATCATGCGGCTTTCCGGGAAGCAACGCGATTTGGTCGCATGCAAATCGAAAATTTGCGGAGGTTCACTGTCCACGGTTCACTGTCCGCAATCGATTTCGAATCGCAAAGAGTTGACACTCGTCGGAAAGCGCGCTTATAATTTACATGGCGTCCCGGTCATGCCGGGCGTCGGTCGCAAATCCGCGCCGCGAGCGAAATTGCCTTGGCGCGGGTGAAAAGCGAGCTCGTATGCGGTGCGGATGATCGGATGACTTATGACGAATATTAATGGAATGAGAAAACGCAGGGATATAAAAAAGGATGCGAAGCGAAATTATCGCCGCAATTTTTTATCCTGTTTTCTCGCCTGTTTGATCTACATGTTCTTGGCGGGCGGAATGCTGAGCATCAGCGAAACCGTAGCTGCCGACGAGGCAATCCTGACGGAGATCGCTAAGGAGACGGAAGGTACGGCTCTGTCGTCCTTTCTGAACCGCGTCAACGCGGGGATCGAGGAGGTGAAAGACGCGACATCGTTGGGCGAACGCTCTAACGCGGGCGTGATCTCGTCGGTCTACAAGAGTTCCCTGAAGGCCGGCGGCCTCAACAACGCGTTTCTGTCGAGCATCAACCGTCTCGTGTTCGGAGACAAGATCAGCCGCCAATTCATCATCGTCATCGAGGGGCTGTTTGCGCTTTTTGTCGCCGTTTTCGTCAG
>JAIRTJ010000065.1 GCA_031254995.1 Eubacteriales Family XIII. Incertae Sedis bacterium | reverse complement strand
GCCGCTTTTACGCTATCCTCAAATTGACGATGCGACTCATGTCGATTCCCGCGTCGAGCGCAATGCTTACGGCGGATACGAAATCGCCGACCCTGCCGGGGGAATGCGCGTCGCTGCCGATGATGAAACTCACGTCTGCGAGCGCCATGGTTCTGATATCCTCCGAGCTTAGAGACATATGGGCGGTGTTGATCTCAACAAGCGTTTCCGTCTTCGCGCAGACCACTGCGATTTCAAGCAAATCCACGGGCGCTTTGTCGCCCGGATGGGTGAGTATCTTGATCGAATTCCGTTCGAGTGCGCGAACGATGTTTCTCGTGTTCCTGCGAACCAAGCCCTTCGTGTCTATGCCCGACTTGTGTTCCGCCGCGTTTTGGACTGCCTTGATCGCGCCGCTCAGGGGATTCGCGCCGACAGCCGCGTAATGATAGCCCGCGGTGATATAATCAAAATATTTGAATTCCGAAGGTTTTATATCCAAGGCGCCCGAATTGTTCGAGATGTTCGCCTCGACGCCGAGCAGGATTTCCATATCCGTGTACAGGGCTCCGAGCCGTTCCACCTCGGCGCGCATCTTTGGGATGTTCCGACGGCGCACCCCGAAGAGAAGATGGCCGGGGCCGTGATCCGTTATGCCGATTTTCATGATGCCGCGCGCGCGGGCGGCAGTCACGTTATCCTCGACGGAACCCGTACCGTGGGAAAACCTCGTGTGCGTATGGAGGTCGGAGATCAAGCTGTATCGCTTGTTGTTTATCATGTATTCGACTTTTTCCATGCTGTTAAATCCTTCTTTCATTTATTGTATTCGATCAGCCGTATAGACGATCGATTCGGCGTTTTATTTCGGTCGCCGTCCGCCTGTCAATTTTCTCCGATGATGCGAGGCTCCGGCTCGAGATCAAATCCGTCGCGCTCCGACACGCGTCGTTTTACCTCGCCGGCCAACGCGAGAATGTCTGCGGCTGTCGCGCCGCCGATGTTCACGATGAAACCCGCGTGCTTTTCAGAAACCCGCGCGCCTCCGACGGTCAAACCTTTCAGCCCTGCATCCTCAATAAGCTTACCCGCATAAGCGCCCGCGGGCCGCTTGAAAAAGCTGCCCGCGCTCGGAAATTCCATGGGTTGTTTTCTGTTTCTCTCACGCGCGTATTCCTCTGTCGCGCGCAGAATCGCTGTTCGATCGCCCTTGCGCAGACGCAGGACGGCGGACAGTATCACCCAAGGGTTTCGCTTGAAAACGCTCTCGCGATAGGCGAATTCCATATCGCTTGAGTTTACCGTAACTATATTATCGTTATTTATATCGTATATTGCGACTTTTTCGACGATATCCGCGATTTCGACGCCGTAAGCGCCCGCATTCATGTACAACGCGCCGCCGACATTGCCGGGTATGCCGCTGAGGGCTTCGAGGCCGGAAAAACCCGATTCCGCAACTTTTTTCGCGACAGCGGCCAACGACATTCCCGCCGATGCGGTTATGATGCGCGTGCCGCCGGCGCCCGTCATCTGCAAGGCTGCTCCTCCGTCGAAATCAGGGCCGATTCGTATCACGGCCCCGCGATAGCCTCCGTCGCGCACCAAGACGTTCGTCCCGTTGCCGAGAATAAAAAACGCCGTGCCGGCTGCGTTCAGCGCGCGTATGACGGAGATCAATTCCTCGATGTTTTGCGGCGTCAGATAGAAATCCGCACGCCCTCCGGCTTTAAAGGAGGTGTGTTCACGCATATCCTCATCGATGCGTGCGCGGTTCTCGCCCAATATTTCGTTCAATCGTATGCGCAATCGCTCCATGACGCCTTCTCCGCTGCTGATCTTTGTCTTAGAGTATATCATAAAATGCGGAGCGAATGCGAAGTCATCTTTGTTTAAGGTTTCGTTATCAACAAAATACCGCTCACCTTTATCTATAACTAATTGAATATCAGTCCCTGCGGGTAGTTGATATATCCAAAGCGCCGCCGGCCCAATTTTGAAAACATCGATATATGGCGTCATCTTAAAATTCTCAGGGTTAGAACAATACTCGTCATCATCAATTTCTGAAATAAAAGTCCAACCTGTATCTTCATCCCTTATTGGATTGTCGCGTACACACCACTTAAGTCACCCAAGACCATTAAGTATATTGTTGGATACTGTCGCGTCACCGCTGACTTCAATAGCAGAAAACGAATGACTCGTGAAAATAATGCTTGCGCACGCGATATTTTTCCCGCATCCGCCGCGCATTTATGATACACTGAGAAATGAGATCTGCATTGCGATTTAGGACATCGCCGAGATCAACGCGATCGAGAGATCCAAGCCGCACAAGAAGAGCGACGGGACGGCGTTGCGGGATTTCATGAAGATCCGGTTCAGGACGTCGACAGAACCGGGAACAGGATCAAAAGGAGCAAACAAAATGGAGAGAATCGGTGTATTGACGAGCGGCGGAGATTCCCCGGGCATGAACGCGGCCATTCGCGCCGCAGTGCGAGGCGGCCTGTATCACGGGATGGAAATTTTTGGCGTCGAACGAGGCTACGAGGGGTTGATCTCCGGCGAGATTTACCGAATGGATCGGCGTTCCGTCAGCGACATCATCCAACGAGGCGGCACCATCCTGAAGACCGCGCGAAGCGAAGCGTTCATGGAGGATGAGGGCTTTTCGATGGCGCTGAACATGCTGGACAGTTTTCAGATCGATGGACTCATCGTCATCGGCGGCAACGGCTCTCTGACCGGAGCGCTCAAACTCGCCGACGCGGGTATCAAGGTGATCGGGCTTCCCGGCACCATCGATAATGACCTTCCGTTCACGGATTACACCATCGGATTCGACACCGCCGTCAACACGGTTTTGGGCGCCGTGGGCAATATCCGAGACACATCGCATTCGCACGACAGGATTACGATCATCGAGGTCATGGGGCGGGAATGCGGCGACATCGCCATCTACGCCGGACTCACAGGCGGCGCGGAGATCATCCTGATTCCCGAGCGGGAAGCGGACATCCAGTCGATCTGCAGACGTCTCGTCGAGGGCAAAAACAACGGAAAACGCTCCAGTATCATCATAAAGGCCGAAGGAGTGAACATGTCCACCGAGGAATTGGAGCGCTCCATACGCGAACGGACGGGACTCGACGCGAAGATGGTAATCTTGGGATATATTCAGCGAGGAGGCTCACCCACCGCGCGAGATCGAATGCTCGCGAGTCGTCTGGGCTACGAGGCCGTGGATCTTCTGCGAAGCGGCGCGTACAACAAGGCTGTCGGCGTTCGCGGGGGCAAGACGGTTTCATATGACCTCTCGGAAGCCATGCGCATGAAGAAGACCTCCGTCGCCGATTTGGATGTCCTCGCCGACATCCTGTCACGGTAACGTCTTTTGAAAAAACAACCAGACATGGAGATTTTAAGCAAGAACTTCGGCGACTCATCCGCGAAGCTCTTTACGCTCGCAAACGCCGACGGGTACGAGTTGACCGTGACGAACCTCGGAGCGGCGATCACGGGATTTCTCGTTCCTGCGCGCGACGGCGCGCGAGTCGACGCGGTTTTGGGTTACGGCAGTTGCGAGGGATACCTGCGCGACACCGCATATCTGGGCGCGACCGTCGGACGATGCGCAAATCGCATAGCCGGAGCATCTTTCTCCTTGAACGGCAAAAACTATGAGTGCGACAAAAACCATTGCGACAAGCATACCTTGCACGGAGGGCGCGATTCGTGGAGCAAGCGCGTTTGGGATACGGTCGACGCGGAATCGCGCGAAAATGCCGTGACGTTTGCGTTGCACAGTCGCGACGGAGATCAGGGCATGCCAGGCAACATGCGCGTGTCGGTAACCTACGCGCTGACCGACGACAACGGAATCGGGATATGTTACCGCGCCGTATCCGATCGCGATACGATCTTCAATCCGACGAATCACGCGTATTTCAACCTGGAGGGCCATGACGCGGGGGACATAACCGAACACCGATTGCAAATCGACGCCGACGCTTTTACGCCTATCGACGCCGAAGGCATCCCCACGGGAGAAATCCGCGCTGTCAAAGGAACCGCCTTCGACTTTACGACGATGAAACCTATAGGACGCGATATCGCAAACGACGAGGAACAGTTGCGCCTTGGCAATGGCTTCGATCACAATTTCGTTCTCAACAAGCACAGCGAAAACCGACCTGTCGCAACGGTTATGTCCGAAAAGACAGGCATCAGCATGTCCCTGTTCACTGACATGCCCGGGATTCAATTCTATTCGGGGAACGGACTCGGCGGCGAACCGCAGAAAGGCGGCGCGCCCTTGGTCGCGAGAGGCGCATTCTGTTTGGAGACGCAGTTTTTTCCCGACTCGATTCACAACGCGCATTTTCCGAGCTCTGTATTAAAGGCGGGACAAGTCTTCAATAGCCGAACGGAATACAGATTTTCGATCGCTGATTAGCCTACAGTCGTTCGACTTCGGCCAACAACGCCTCGGCCGAGTCCAATTCATCCTCGCCGAACACGACGAAACCCGATTCCCTCAGATACTGCGCGGCAAGTCCCTGTCCCGGTATTTTCGCGTTCTCAAACGACCCGTCGTATATCTGCCGGCTGCCGCAGGATGGGCTGTCGGTCTTCATGACGGCAAACGCGACATCATGGAGGCGCGCCAAGCGCAGAGCCTCATTCGCGCCTCTCGCGTATGCCTCGGTCACATCGCAGCCCTCGCGCGTGATCACGCGTTCACCGATCCGTTCGGCGGGTGAGCGCGGCGTCGGCAGACCGCCGAATGTCTCGGGACAAACGGACACGAGCCGCCCTTCGGCTTTCCACCTCAGGAACCGAGCGTCGCGCTCCGGCGCGTCCGCGCCGTCGTATCGTACGATACGCCCGCCGAAGAGACACGAGCTCACCAATATCTTTCTCACGGCTCGAAACGCAGTATATCCTGCGCTGTTAAGACGCGCGCGCTGACGCGACCGAACACATCCGCAACGCGCAGTGCGACGCGCCCTCGTTCAAGCGCGCCCGCATCGGACAATTCGGAGAAATTGACGATCGCCTCGAGGCGGCCGCTTCCGTATGCCGCGGCGCGCGGCCGAAACAGGACGCCGTCCGTATCGAAGTCCGCGCAGATACCGCCGATGAGCCGGGAAGGATCGATCCGTTCCGTCTCCCTTATAAATGCGACGTATTTTTCATTCAAGGGCAGGGAGTCCTCCGGCGTCTCATATGACAGCACGTTGACGGTAGCCAACTTCTTCTCGGGATCGGGCGTGTCGCGCAACACGCATTCCGCGGTGAACCGCGCTCCTTTCGCCTGCGGCGCACAGGACAGGATGTCGAACGCCGCGCCCTGCTCGACCATGCGCCGTTCCGCGCAAAGATTCGCAAGGGGGCTGTCGTCGCAATGTATCCACTGTCGTCCCATGCGCTCCGCGACCGAAGCCAAGGTCCCGGAACCGCCGAAGAGATCGGCGCAGACATCACCTTCCTCAGTACAGGAAGCGACGATGCGGGAAAGCAACTCCTCCGGTTTCTGCGTCGCGTATCCGGTTCGCTCGCGCGATGTGCGCCCCACCATATCGATACGCCAAACATCCCTCATGTTGACCAGCGTATACCA
>JAIRTJ010000044.1 GCA_031254995.1 Eubacteriales Family XIII. Incertae Sedis bacterium | reverse complement strand
GCGGCGATCACCTTTTACGATGCCCTGAACGACCTTAAAATCATTTCAAATCTCGATATTTACGTTACGGGAAGCAACTCCAAAATGCTGTCCGGCGATATTCTGACGCAGTTTCGGGGGCGAAGCGATGAAATCAGAGTCCATCCTTTAAGTTTTGCGGAGTACTATTCTGCTGCCAGCGGCGACAAACAGGAAGCGTTTGATGCATATGCTTTTTATGGCGGTATGCCTTTGATTTTATCCCGTCCAAGTGACGCCGCAAAAATGAATTATCTTGAGTCGCTTTTTTCAGAGGTTTACATTAAAGACATTGTTGAACGCAAAAGGATTAAAAGAGAAGATGTCCTTTCATCAATGATTGACCTTGTTTGCTCATCCGTCGGTTCGCTGACAAATCCGACAAATATCGCCAATTCCCTTAATACAAAGCAAAAGCGTTCAGGCGGGAATATTGTCGCAGGCAATACTGTTCGCAGTTATATGAACTGTCTCGAAGATGCGTTTTTGTTTTCCGAGTGCAAACGTTTTGATGTCAAAGGGAAAAACTATTTTGACTATCCCAACAAATATTACTGTGAAGATATAGGACTCAGAAATGCCCGCATCGGTTTCCGTCAGCAAGAGATGACGCACATCATGGAGAACATTCTCTATAATGAACTCATAATCAGAGAATGCGCCGTTGATGTCGGGATTGTCTATTCGCGGGAAACGGGCGCTGACGGACGTATTTCGCAAGTGACCCGTGAAATTGACTTTATCGCAACGACCGGCGGGAAGAAAACCTACATTCAGTCCGCTTATGCACTTCCGGATGAAGAAAAGTCGCTTGCTGAAAATAAGCCGTTTTCATTGACGGGTGATTCTTTCCCCAAAATCATTGTTCGCCACGATATACGAAAGCGATGGTATGATGAGAATGGCGTGCTAAACATCGGCATTCTCGACTTTCTGCTCGATAATGGGGTTGTTTGATTGAATAGCGCCTTTGCCCGAAAATAACGGTTGAAAATTTCGCGCGGATATTATATGATGAACATGTTAGCACTCTGCCCATACGAGTGCTAACATCGTGCGACAAAGCCGCTCGAATGTCGCGCCGAGCTTGTGCGAATCGGACGCCGGAGCGAGTTTGGGCAATTGCATGATCTAAATTGATCGGTTATTACGGAGGGATGCGCAATATGGCAAAGAAACAATTCAAGGCGGAATCAAAGCGTCTGCTGGATCTGATGATCAATTCCATTTACACGCACAAGGAAATTTTTCTGAGGGAACTCATTTCCAACGCGAGCGACGCCATCGACAAGCTCTACTACAAGAGCTTAACGGAAAAGATCAGCGGCATGACGAGAAACAGCTTCTTCATCAAGATCGCCGCGGACAAGGACACGCGTACGCTGACGATCAGCGACAACGGCATCGGCATGACGAAGGACGAGATGGAGACGAACCTCGGAACCATCGCAAAGTCGGGTTCTCTGCTGTTCAAGAGCGAGGGCGCGGAAGGCGCGGATACGGAAGAGGAGAAGAAGGCCACCGAAAAAGCCGCGAAAAAGATAGACATCATCGGACAATTCGGCGTCGGGTTCTATTCGGCCTTCATGGTCAGCAGCGACGTCAAGGTCGTTTCGAGGGCTTACGGCGAGGACGCGGCTTACGAATGGGAATCCCGAGGAACGGACGGTTATACGATCAAGGAAACCGTGAAGGACGAGATCGGAACAGACGTCGTGCTGACGATCAAAGAGAATACGGCCGACGAGCAGTACGACGATTTTCTGAGCCCGTGGCGGGTTCGCGGCTTGATCAAGCGCTACTCGGACTATATTCGCTATCCCATCAAGATGGACATGGAACGGACGCGAACGAAGGAGGCGGACGGAGACGCGGAGCCTGAAACGGAGACTTTCATCGAAGAAGAGACGTTAAACAGCATGGTTCCGCTGTGGAAAAGAGCGAAGAGCAAGATTTCGGAGGAAGATTATAACAATTTTTACAAGGAAAAGTTAAACGATTTCGAGGATCCGTTGAAGGTCGTGCACACCGGCGTCGAGGGCGTGATCAGTTATGACGCGCTTCTGTACATCCCCGCGCGCGCGCCCTACAATTATTATACAAAGGAATTCGAAAAAGGCCTTCAACTCTATTCGAGCGGTGTCATGATCATGGACAAATGCGCGGAACTGTTGCCGGATTATTTCGGTTTTGTGCGCGGCTTGGTCGATTCGCAGGATCTTTCGCTGAATATTTCGCGTGAAATGCTTCAACACGACAGACAGCTAAAGGCAATAGAACAGCGACTCGAAAAGAAGATCAAGTCGGAGCTCGCGGAGATGTTGGCCAAAGACAGGGAAAAATACGAGAGGTTTTTCGAGAATTTCGGGTTGCAATTGAAATTCGGCGTCTACGACAATTACGGCATGAACAAGGAATCGTTGCAAGACCTTATTCTGTTCTATTCTTCCTCGGAAAAGAAACCCGTGACCCTCTCGGAGTACGTGTCGAGAATGCCGGAGGATCAAAAATACATCTATTACGCCGTCGGCGATACGACGGAAAAGATCGACAAACTGCCGCAGACCGAACTGTTGAAGGACAAGGGCTTCGAAATACTGTACGGCGTCGACGATGTGGACGAATTCGCGTTCAAAATGCTCAGAGTCTATAAGGAAAAGAGTTTCAAATCCGTTTCCGAGGGCGATTTGGGAATTGAAGAGACCGAGGAGGAAAAGAAGAAGTCGGAGGAACAGGCCGAAAGCAGCAAGGATCTGCTCGCGGCCGTCAAGGAAGCTCTCGGGGATAAGGTCAGCGATGTGCGCCTCAGCAAGCGGCTCAAGACCTATCCGGTCGTATTGGTCAGCGGAGACGGCATTTCATTGGAGATGGAAAAGGTTCTCAACTCGATGCCGACGGGCGATAAGGTGAAGGCGGAACGGATACTGGAGATCAACGCGGATCACGGCATACTGACAGCGCTCAAGAACGCGTATGAAAAGGACAAGGATTCCGTCAAGACATACGCGGCGATACTCTACGATCAGGCTTTGCTCATGGAGGGATTGCCCATCGACGATCCGGCAGCATTTTCGAACGCCGTCTGCGATCTGATCGAAAAGGCGGAACAGGCGCAGACCTGATGATCGTCTTACGGCCGCAGGATTTCGGACGCTTCCCGAATCGATTTCGCCCGAATCAGGCGAACGCGCGATCGAAATTGCACACGCCGCGATAGGAACAATAGGTGCAGGCGGTCATAGGCCTGTTGCTCGCGCCCGCCTTGATCTTTTTTGCGGTCATCGGTTTTGCGTCGATGTTTCCGGACAGGAGTTTGCCGCACAGATCCGTCACAAGGGACGATACTGATTCCTGCATGGCCTCAAATTCGTCCGGATCCGCCGACTTCACGGGTTGCCCGATCGCCGCGACGATGCGGGGATCGTTCGCGCATATGCCGTCCGGTTTAAAGTTGCGCATGATGCGCTCCGCGACGTCATCCTTACCCGTATCCTCGACGCGCGCTTCGTCTATCTTGAAATAGAAGACGCCTGCGGGTTTGTATCTGTCGCGCACGGCCAAGAGATAGAGCATGAGTTGAAGTTGCCAGCCGCCGAGCACGTCCTCTCGGCTGAAAGCATCCGTTCCTGATTTGTAGTCGATGATCTTCGCGCAATCGCCTTCGAGGATATCCAAGCGATCGATGCGGCCCTTCACGCGCACGCGTTTCCCGTCTTTTTCGATGTCGATGGGAGGGAAGACGCCGCCTTTGTCAAATGCGGCCTCAAACATCATATCGGAGATGGCTCCCGCTCGCACCTGTTCGGTCAAAATCCACGCGACATCGGAGGCGATGCGCTTGATCCTGTCCGATTTATATCGTTCGAATCCTCCCCCGCGAAACAGGCCTTCTTTGAAGCGCGCGACCGCCTCATCGTAAATTCGGCCAACGAGTGCGGCGCTTTCCGCCTCGGTGACGGTGCGCCATGCGGAACGCTCGTCCATAGGAGGAAGTCCGTCCCCGATCATCTCCGCGCCGTAACGCATGAGCGTTTCATGGTAGATATCGCCCGTGTTCCTGCTGTCGATCTCAAATACGCGGCGTTCCTCGACGCGAATCCCCCTGTCCATAAAAAACGAGAACGGACAGCGGCTGAACCGTTCCAATGCAGACGGAGAAGTGATGAGCGCGGGCGTTTCATCGTCTATCGGCGATACTTGATGATCGGGTGCCGCGCCTCCGTAGAGCGCCGCGACAAATTTCTCGTCGATGCGCTCTCGCCTGTTGCGAAACGTCAGCCCGCGTCGAATATTTCCCATGTCGGATCTGAACCGCAGATACACATCCTTCCAAACGTCAGGCAGCGGTTCGCCGCCAACCCAACGTCTGAGATTTTCTGTCAGATGACTCATCGTCTCGTCGCGATACTGAACGAGCCGCAACGGATCGCCACCATCGTTCAAAATATCCTTTTCCGTCGGCACACGCGGGAACATTCCGCGCAGACGATCAAATATAATCGACGGCTTGACGTCCTTCCCGTTTCCGTCCGACACGGAACAGCTCACGTGCAACAGGCGTTGCGGCTTCGAGAGATTGCGATAGATCGCAAGCTGTTCCTCCATAAACGTATTGTCGTCGCGTTTTCCGAGCTCATAACCGATACTCGAGAGTCGCGCTCTCTCATCCTCGTTCAAAATCATGTCGTCGGAGTCGAACATCGGGAGGATGCCGTCGTTCGCGCCCAGAACGAAGATCGCTTTCGCCTCGCCGATCCTCGTGCGCCGCATCGTACCCACGAGGATTCGATCCGGCGAAGGCGGCAGGATGCCCATGCGAACGGACGAAAAACCGGTACGGAGTATGCCCGCATACTCATCTGCGGATACGCGCATATCTCCCAAAGCCGCGCGCAATTGATCGAAGACGTCCGCGATCACGTTCCATATGCTCAGCATCTCCGCCACGTATTCCGCATACTCCGGTTCTCGAGAAACGTCCAAGCTCGCGGCCAATCGCTCCGCGGCCTCGGGCAATGTCGCCTCCTTCTCAAGGAAGCGTTGCAAGAGCTCCGTCCGCTGCCGCACGGTCTCGGCTCTCCGATACGGCTCTTCAAACACATCGATCAACTGCGCGAGTTTTCGGCGCGTCTCGTTGAAACCGTCCATTTCATCGCGCGCGTATTCCGAAAACCCGAAGGCAAAATCTCGCTTCCAAAGATTTCCTCGTATTTTGTATTTTAATACATAATTTTCTAATTCCTCCCACTCCTCGCGCTCTATTTCCGTAAGTCCGGTTTTCAGCAGACGAAACACGGCCTCATAGGACCAACCTCCCGATACGACCGAGAGCAACGCGAGAATGTATTCGAACGCAGGATTGTGTTCGACGCTCCGCCGTTGATCTATGAAGATCGGCAGTCCGTAACGCGCGAAGACCCTTTTGATCACGGACGTCCGTTCGCCAACATCGTTGCACAGCACGAGCGCGTCCCGATAGCGCAATCCCTCGTCGCGAACCAATTCCGAGATGCGCGCCGCCGCCGTCTCCGCCTCCGCGTAATAATTGGCCGCCGCGACGAATCGTATCGCGTCCCCTCCGCTCGCGTCGCTCCCGTCTCGCCCTCGCGAACGAAAAAAAAGCTCCCTTTCGATGCGCGCTATGGGTTCCGGCCTGTTATGAGCGAAACCCTCTCCAATAGGTTGCGCGCTCGTCCTCGCGCCCGCGTCCTGCGCCCGTTTCTCGGCCTCCTCGGCCAGGGCATTGGTCAACCGAAAGAACGGCGTCCCCGGTTCCGCGGTGAGAACGAGGTTGACGGCGGGTGCGCGAACGACGAGTTCCGTGACGGCGTCGGTCGCCGCAGGGCTGAGATAATCGAAAGCCGAGAGCCAGATCTCCGTCTCGGCGACGAATTCGGATCCCGCGATCTTCGAGGTGAAGAGTTTCAGGTAATCGGCGGCGTCGACATAGGCGTCCCGCAAGGCGGCCTCATACCCATCGTAGATGACGGCGACATCCCGCAATTTCCTCTTGAGAAGATCGTCGCTCTCGATATCGTCCAAGATGTCCCTCAACTGAGGGGCGGTGATGTTGAAATTTTTCAGCTCGGCGATCATGCCGCTCATTTTATCGATGAAATCCGGAGAACCCTCCAAATTCTGAAAAGCGAATAACTCCTGTTTGTTTTTGCGCAACAATCCCGAGATGAGCATGAACTTGCCGTATCTGTTGATCAAGGTTTGCTCGCCGCCGCCCGCTTCGGACAGGACGCGTCGACCGAAAGAGGTCAGGCTCAAGACTTCGAAATCCAAGAAGCCGGGGACGTCGAGGTATTCAAACGCATTGCGTTCCGTCTGTAATGTATATTGCTCGGGAACGATGAGCAGGACGCGACGCGCGATCCCGCGCGGCGATTTCGATTGCGCGGAAACATCCGAGCCCGAGCCTGCCTCGCGCGAAACGCTCGACGACGCGCGATCGTTCGCCCGTATCCGTTTCAACGTTTCGCCGATGCGGTCAAACATGAAGCGGTCTTTGTCTATATTTTCCCTGCCGTAAAATATGTTCAGCATAGCCTCTCAACCCGTCTCGGCGAAGATTTGCGCGCGGCGCGTCTGCCGTTCGCCCGCGAAAATTCGATCCTTTGCTCGTTTGGCGACGCGCATCCGCGTCTATCGCTCGCGCGCGGTTTGCTTCGCCCCGTTCAGTGCGGTCTCCGTCTCCTTTGCGACAATCCCCTCCGCTCCGTATTTGCGGCGCAACTTCGGTTTCTCGATCTTGCCCGTCGGATTGCGCGGAATCCTATCGAAGATGATCTTCCTGGGACGCTTGTATCTCGGAAGTCCCTGCGCGAACGCGGCCAATTCCTCCTCGCTCGCTCGCGCTCCTTCCTTCAATTCGACGATGGCGACGGCGATTTCCCCCAGCCGATGATCTGCGACGCCGATGACTGCGACATCCTTGATTTTATCGTTTTTTCGCATGAAATCCTCGATCTGCACGGGATAGATATTCTCGCCGCCGCTGATGATCACATCCTTTTTTCGGTCTACCAGATAGATGAATCCGTCTTCGTCCTCTCTAGCCATATCGCCTGTGCGAAGCCAACCGTCGACGAGAGCCGCCGCCGTGGCCTCGGGATCCTTGTAATACTCCTTCATGACGCCGGGTCCTTTGACGACGAGTTCTCCGACCTCGCCTCTTCTCGTCTCGCGTCCGCGCTCATCCAGTATCTTCGTGCGCCAACTGTGGCCGGCCTTGCCGATGGCTCCGACCTTATGAATATTCTCGATTCCGAGATGAACGGAGCCGGGTCCGATGGACTCGGACAGGCCGTAATTCGTATCGTACAAATGGCCCGGAAAATGCTTTTTCCATCGCCGGATGAGGCTGGGAGGCACGGGCTGCGCGCCTATGTGCATGAGCCGCCATCGGCTCAAATCCAATTCGTCCGGATCCGCCTCGCCGCTTTCGATTGCGTCGAGGATGTCCTGCGCCCAAGGAACCAAGAGCCATACGATCGTCGCCTTCTCGTTGGATGCCGTTTCCAAGACCCATTTAGGACTTGTCCCCTTCAGAATGACCGCCTTGCTCCCCGACAAAAGGCTGCCGAACCAATGCATCTTCGCGCCCGTGTGATACAGGGGCGGTATCAACAGGAACACGTCGTCCTTCGTCTGTCCGTGATGCGCTCGCTCCGTGACGGCGGCGGACATCAAACTCGCTTGCGTGTGCAGGATGGCTTTCGGAAATCCCGTAGTCCCGGATGAAAAATAGATCGCCGCGTCGTCGTCCTCATCGATATCGACCTTCGGCGGGGTCGCGTCGTATCCGTCGATCAACCCTTCAAAGCTGTCCGCGTAATCGGGAATGTCCATGCCCACGAAAATATATT
>JAIRTJ010000083.1 GCA_031254995.1 Eubacteriales Family XIII. Incertae Sedis bacterium | reverse complement strand
GTCTTTGCCACGCGCCTGATGTTTACGATGGATTCCTTCAATTCCAATTTGGAAGCGTCTATTGTATTTTTCCGCATACTGTTTTCCTCCGTTAAAACCTCAGACCCGCGCCGCGCGCTCCGTCGGCCAATTCCTTCACCCTGCCGTGGTACAGATATCCGCCTCTGTCAAAGGCGACTTCTTCGATGCCCTTGGCCAACGCCTTCTTCGCGATGGATTCCCCCACGACCTTTGCGGCGTCCTTGTTGCCGCCGTAGGGCTTGTCCTTCCTGATATCCTTGTCCAAGGAGGATGCGGCAACGAGCGTATGACCGCTCACGTCGTCGATCACTTGCACGGATATGTTCCGCAAACTCTTGTATACGCACATGCGGGGCTTTTGCGGCGTACCCGAAAGATTCCGTCTGACCCGTCGATGCCTTGCAAGCCTCTTGTCGTTCCTGCTCTGTTTCGCCATTGTCTGATTTCCTCCTTAACCCTTGACGCCTGCCTTGCCTTCCTTGCGGCGGACATGTTCGCCACGGTAGCGGATGCCCTTGCCCTTATAAGGCTCCGGCGGTCTCCAGCCCCTGATAATGGCCGCGTAATTCCCGACCAAGGACTTGTCGATCCCCTTCACGATGATCTCCGTCGCGGACGGCGCTTCCGTCGTAATCCCCTCGGGATCTTTCAATTCCACGGGATGGGAATAGCCGAGACTCAGCGTCAGCTTATCGCCCTGCTTCTCAGCCTTGTACCCGACACCGTTGATTTCCAATCTCTTTTCGAAACCGTCGGATACGCCGACGACCATATTGTTGATCAGGCTTCTCGAAAGCCCGTGCAAAGAGCGGCTTTCCTTCTCGTCGTTGCCTCTCGTGACGTGAATGACGCCCTCTTTGATTTCCACCTTGATCTTGCTCGCGATCTTCTCTTGCAACTCGCCCTTCGGCCCCTTTACGGCGACGGTGTTGTCCTTGCCGACGTTCACCTCTACGCCGTCGGGAATCGTGACGGGCAATCTACCGATTCTTGACATCTTGAATCCTCCTACCAAACATAACAGATGACTTCGCCGCCGACGCCGAGACGTCGCGCCTCCTTATCGCTGATCACACCCTTTGATGTGGAAATGATCGCAATGCCGAGACCTCCGAGAACCCTCGGAACGTTCTCCGCCTTCGCATAGACTTTAAGGCCGGGCTTCGATATCTTCTTGATGCCGCTGATGACCTTCTCCTTGCTCGCTCCGTACTTCATCTGTATGCGAATGGTGCCTTGTTTGTCGTCGTCAATCACGTCAAACCCTTTAATGTAGCCCTCGTCGGTCAGTATTCCCGCGATGGACTTCTTTATTTTGGACGCAGGCACATCGACGGTCGTATGGCCTACCATATTTGCGTTCCTGATTCTCGTAAGCATATCCGCAATGGGATCTGTCATAGTCATAGCGACTACCTCCTTCCTTGCTTGTCCCGCTCCCAACGCCGCGGCTTCCAAGCGACGACGAATGCGCCCCGCGTCGAACGTGCGTTGCTCTTCGTTCGGGACGACTCGCTCAATCTACCAACTCGCCTTTTTGACGCCGGGAATCTCTCCTTTGTAAGCAAGCTCTCTGAAACAGATTCTGCATATCCCGTACTTCTTCAGAACGGCGTGCGGCCGTCCGCATATTCGGCACCTCGTATACGCCCTCGTCGCGTACTTGGGTTTTCTCTGTTGCTTGACTTTGAGAGATGTCTTTGCCATATTATGCTCTCGCTTTCTACTTTTCAAACGGCATGCCGAGCAATCTCAGCAACTCCGCCGCTTCTTCGTCTGTTTTAGCCGTCGTCGTGAAAATGATGTTCATTCCCTTGACCTTGTCAATCCTGTCGTATACGATCTCCGGGAATATGGACTGTTCCTTCAATCCCACGGAATAGTTGCCTCTGCCGTCGAACGAGTTTTTCGAAACGCCCCGAAAGTCGCGAACCCTCGGAAGTACGATATTGAAAAACTTGTCGGCGAATACGTACATATTCTCGCCGCGAAGCGTGACCATTGCGCCCACGGGCATACCCGCGCGCACCTTGAAATTCGCGATGGATTTCTTCGCCTTCGTGACGACGGGACGTTGCCCGCTGATGAGCGCCAATTCCTCTGCGGCGGTTTCCATCATTTTCGGATTGTCCTTCGCCTCGCCCAATCCCATGTTGACGGTGATCTTCTCCAATTTCGGCACCTGCATCACGTTGTCGTACTTGAACTTTTCGCGCAGGGAAGCAAACACCTCATTGTTGTACAATTCTTTCAACCTCGCTGCCAATTCGGTTCCTCCTCCCTCAATCGATCGCGTTGCCGGTCTTTTTCGATACGCGTACCTTGCGACCGTCTATAAACGTGTGCCCTATTCGCGTGGGCGCTTTCTCTTTTGTGTCGTAATACATGACGTTCGAAATATGGATCGGACCCTCCTGATGTTTGATCTCGGCCCTCGCCTTTCTCGTCTGTTTTTGATGTTTGGTCTGAATGTTGACGCCTTCCACGATCACGCGGCTCTTCTTGGGATAGACCTTTAAAACCTTCCCGTGCTTGCCCTTATCTTTTCCCGTAATGACCATTACGGTATCGTCTTTTCTGATATTCATCTGCCCCGCCTCCTACAAAACTTCCGGCGCCAGCGATACGATCTTCATGAAACTCTTTTCGCGAAGCTCTCTCGCCACGGGTCCGAATATACGCGTACCCAAAGGAGTCTTGTCGTCTTTGATGATCACGGCAGCATTCTGATCGAACTTCACATAGCTGCCGTCGCCCCGTCTTGCGCCCGTCCGCGTGCGAACGACCACCGCGCGCACGACGTCGCTTTTCTTCACAAGGCCTCCCGGCGTCGCTTCCTTGACGGCGCAGACGACGATGTCGCCGATATTCGCGTACTGTCGGCTCGTGCCACCCAATATCCGAATGACGAGCAACTCTTTCGCGCCCGAATTGTCGGCCACTCTCAATCTGGTTTCTGTCTGAATCATTGCGGACGCCTCCTCACTTCACCTTTTCGATCACGTTCACCAAGCGCCACCGCTTATCTTTTGACAGGGGCCTCGTTTCCATAATCCGAACCTTGTCGCCGATATTGCATATGTTTTCTTCGTCGTGGGCCTTGAACTTCTTAGTTCGCTTCACAGCCTTACCGTAAAGGGAATGCCTTACGAAGTCTTCCACTGCGACCGTGATGGTCTTATCCATCTTATCGCTTACGACGATACCGACTCTTGTCTTTCTCGTGTTTCTTTCCGTCTGCACAGCGCATCCTCCTTTCCCTATCCGATAGACTGTTCTTTCATCAATTCCTTTTCGCGCATGACGGTCTTGACCCGCGCGATATCGCGTTTGACGTCTCGCATCTTTATGGGATTTTCGAGTTGTCCCGTCACGTGCTGAAATCTGAGATTAAACAGCTCGTTCTTCATCTTCTTCAACTCATTGTTCAGTTCAGCTTCGGTCATTTCTCTGATCTTTTCCAAATTCATTTCGCCTCACCGCCCTTAATGTCCTCGCCGCCCTTCGCGGCAAATCTCGTCTTGATGGGTAGTTTGTGAGCGGCCAACCGCATGGCTTCCTGCGCCTGTTCCGGCGTAACGCCGTCGATCTCAAACATCACCCTGCCAGGCTTCACGACCGCCACCCAAAACTCGGGAGCTCCCTTACCTGAGCCCATCCGAACCTCTGCGGGCTTCTTCGTTACGGGCTTATGCGGAAATATCTTGATATATACCTTGCCGCCCCTTTTGATGGAACGCGTCATCGCGATACGCGCAGCTTCGATCTGGTTGGATTTGATCCAACCGGGTTCCATCGCGATGAGTCCGAACGAGCCGTAGGTGATGCGATTTCCCCTCGTGGCCACGCCCTTCATGCGTCCCCGATGGACCCTTCTGCGCTTAACACGTTTTGGCATTAACATTGTGGGTCACTCTCCTTCCTTCGCGCGAATCGATCTGCGCGCAAATGCATCTAGTCGTTTTCAGGCGCCGTGACCTGTGTGTTTTCCGATGTCGTCGCCTCCGCGGAAGTCGCCGCGGCTTCCGCCGCCTGCGCAACCGCTGCGGGATTTTCCTTCGGCTTTACGCGCTTTCTGGGATTGATCGCCTTAGGTATCTCCGGGCGACCGTCGCGTCGATCTCTGCGCCCCCCGGGTCCCGAATCGCGCCGATCTCTTCTGGGACGATCTCCGTCCCGTTCCCCTCTCCTGCCGCGTCTCGCGTCGCGTTCTCTCTTGCTCTCTCTCTTTTCCTCGGGGACGGAACTCATAAGTCCCTTTTCCAATCTCTCGCCGAGATTGATCCACACCTTGACGCCGATCTTGCCGTAGGTGGTATCCGCTTCCGCGAAACCGTAGTCGATATTCGCGCGCAGGGTGTGGAGCGGGACATTGCCTTCGTTGTATTTCTCGCTTCGCGCGATTTCAGCGCCGCCGAGTCTGCCGGAGACGAGCACCTTGATGCCCTTGGCTCCCGCCTTCATCGTCCTGCCGATGGCCTGTTTCATGGCTCGTCTGAACGATACGCGCTTCTCCAAAGCTTGAGCTATGCTCTCCGCCGAAAGCCTCGCATCCAATTCGGAACGCTTCACCTCGACGATGTTTACATATACGGTCTTCCCGGTCTTTTTCTCAAGCGCCGCCTTCAATTCATCGATTCCGTTGCCTGAGCGTCCGATGATGATGCCGGGCTTGTCCGTCATGACGGTGACCTTGATCTGATTGTCCGCAGCCCTCTCGATGACGGTCTTCGAGATGCCCGCGACATACAGCTTCTTCTTGATGAATTCCCTTATCTCGTTATCCTCGATCAGGTAATTCGCGAAGTTCTTCTTGTCGGCATACCATTTGGAATCCCAGTCGTTGATGATTCCGACCCGCAACCCATGAGGGCTTACCTTTTGACCCATTGCTCTTTCTCCTTCCTTGCTCGTCTTTTTTCACGCTCGACGCGAAAAAATCCTTCGCAAGCGATCACTCCTTTTCTTTCAACGTGACGCCGACGTGACTGCTCCTCTTTCGTATCATCGACGCTCGACCTCTCGCTCCGGCCCTCCATCGTTTCATGGTGGGGCCTTGATGCGCGTAGACCTGCGCGACATAGAGGTTGTCCGCGTTCATTTTAGGATTGTAATCGGCGTTGGCCGCTGCGGACTGTATCACCTTTTCCACGACGCGGGAGCCCTTGCCCGGCGTGAATTTCAGGATATTGAGCGCCTCATCCAAATCCTTGCCCCGCACCAAATTGACGACGGGCTTGAGCTTGATGGGAGAAATCCTGATATATTTTGCAATCGCTTTTGCTTCCATACGATCCGTATCTCCTTTCTATTCGCTCGCGGCGGTCGGCGTCGCGGCGGGCGCCGGAGCGGGCGCTGCGGGCATAGCCGCTGCGCTTTTCGAAGACGAAGTCTTTTTGACGCGCGCGCTCTTATCGTTGCCGTGACCTCTGTATGTCCTGGTCGGCGCGAATTCGCCGAGTCTGTGTCCTACCATATCCTCCGTAATATAGACGGGGACGTGCCTTCTGCCGTCGTGAACCGCGATGGTATGTCCCACCATCTGCGGAAAGATCGTGGACGGTCTGGACCAAGTCCTGAGGACCCTCTTTTCGTTGGCAGCGTTCAGCGCGTCTATCGCTTTCAGCAGCTTTTCGTTTACAAACGGACCCTTTTTTAATGATCTGCCCATAGGTTATCTTTCCTCCGTTTACCGCTCGTTGCGTTTCTTGACGATGTATTGATCCGAATGCTTATGCTTCTTGCGAGTCTTGTATCCCAAAGTCGGCTTGCCCCAAGGCGTCACGGGGCCGACGCGACCGATACCGGCCTTGCCCTCGCCGCCGCCGTGCGGATGGTCGTTCGGGTTCATGACGGAGCCTCTGACCGTCGGCCGAATACCCATATGTCGCTTCCTTCCGGCCTTGCCGATCTTGATATTCTCGTGATCTTGATTGCCGACCTCGCCTATGGTCGCCTTGCAGGTGATGTGAATCTTTCTCACTTCCCCTGAAGGCAGACGCACCTGCGCGAATTTGTCCTCTTTAGCCATGAGCTGCGCGCCCGTGCCCGCGGATCTGACCATCTGCGCGCCTTTGCCGGGCTTCATTTCTATGTTGTGCACGACTGTGCCTACCGGGATGCTGCCGAGTGGCATGGCGTTGCCGGGTTTGATGTCGGAGCCGGGGCCCGAGTAGAGCACGTCACCGACGCTCACTTTGTTCGGCGCTATGATGTAGCGCTTCTCTCCGTCTGCGTAGATGAGGAGGGCTATGTTCGCGCTGCGGCCGGGGTCGTATTCGATGGTCGTGACCTTTCCGGGCACGCCGTCCTTGTTCCGCTTGAAATCGATGATCCTGTATCTGCGCCTGTAACCGCCGCCTCGATGCCGAACGGTGATCTTCCCTCTCACGTTTCTTCCCGCGTGTTTCTTCAGGATTTCCGTAAGCGATTTTTCCGGTTTGTCGGTCGTGATCT
>JAIRTJ010000081.1 GCA_031254995.1 Eubacteriales Family XIII. Incertae Sedis bacterium | reverse complement strand
TTACGCGAGATATTCCCGCACTTTTTCGGCAATCGACTCAAACGCGCTGTCCCAAAATGCGTCGTCGCGCAAGTCGACTCCAATGCGCCCGGCGATTTCGAGGACGTCCCCCTTGCAGGAATTCGCCAAAAACGTTTTATACCGCGCGAAGAATGACTTCGGCTCCTCCGAATACCGGCAATAGAGTCCCCTGGCGAAAAGCAGGCCGAAGATATAGGGGAAATTGTAATAATGATAGTCCGGAATATAGTAATGCGGTTTGCGCATCCACATATAAGGATGCGCCCCATCCTCGCGCAGACCGTCCCCATACGCCGCGCGTTGCGCCCGACTCATGATCTCATTGAAGTCCGCCGCCGTCAGGTTGCTCTCTTTTCGGCGCTCAAAGACCTCCTTTTCGAACAGAAAGCGGCTGTAAACATCCGCGATGCCCTGCGTCAACTCCGAGAGGCTCGCTTCAAGAAAAACATGTCTGCTGTCTGCGGGGCAGTCTCGCAACATCGCTTCATGGAATACGGTTTCGTTGAAAATGCCCGTCATTTCGCAAATCGGCGTGGGAGCGTCTCGAAAGAGCGCAGGAACATCCCTCAATTGAAGATTTAAAAAGGCATGTCCCATCTCATGCGCGACGGCGCTGATATCGGAAAGCGTTCCCGCATCATTCACGAGCACGCGACTGCAATCGTGAGAAAGCAGATCGACGCACAGCGCGCCGCTTATCTTTCCTCGTCGCGGCTCCGAATCTATCCATCGCTCTTCAAACGCCCTTTCGAACAATCCGCCCATCTCCGGAGAAAAGCGCTCGAAGATCTCGATCAGCATTTCACGAGACTCTCCTCGGTCGAATCGCGAAATGACGTCCTCCGTCGGCGCCGTAAGATCGCGGTAATGAAGGCTCTCTTCGAAACCCAAACGACGCGCTTTTCCCTTTAAATAATCGCGAAAGATCGGCAAATGCCTTCGCACGGAATTGAGCATCGCTTCGAGGGTCTCTCGATCCATTCTGTTTTCAAACAACATTTGATCCAGCACATCGTCAAAGCCGCGCAGACCGACCAAGGACAGAGCCTCGCCTTTCACCGCATTCAAACAAGCGGCCATCGGGATCTCGTATGTCTTGCAACAGCGAATCTCATCCTCGAACGCCCGGCGGCGAACGCTCTGCGAGCGATGCGCGTAAAGACCGCGCACGTCCGACAAAGGTCGCGTCGTCGCGCCGCCGTCCGAATCCGAAACGACCGCAACGGCGTCCAATTCGTTGCGAAGAGCTTGCCACGCGTAGGATCCCGTGCGTTGCAGATCCGCGAGAGCGGATTCCAAAGGCTCGGGAATCAGATGCGCGACGATTTTTCTCCGGTCTTCCGCATACTCCGCGTACAGCTCACAGCCCGCGTCGTCGGAGATGATGTCGCCGGCGCCGATGCGCCGAAAAAACCGCGTCTTTTCTCGACGCAACCAATCCTCCAAGCGCAAAATCCGTTCTGAGAAACGCTTTGCGCCTGCGTGTTCGCTGTCCGTCATCAAAGTCAAATTCACGAAAGAGGCGACATCCCCGATCAGATATATCGCTGTTCGCAATCGTTCAAAGAACGAAAACATATCTTCTTTCGGATCCGGAGTCGCGCTAGACAGCCGTTCGGCCCGCATCAAATCCGCGGCGAACCGCTCGTCCTCAAAAGACTCGTACAATACGCTCAAATCCCATCGTTTCAATCGTTCCACCCCTCAGCAATCCTTTCGGCGACACAAGCCTAATTCGACCAAAAGATCGAGATAGGCCGCGATCGCTTCGACGTCCGCATGCGCGCAATTCAGCGCGACAGTATCCGCGATTTCCTCCGCGTTTCGCTTTCCGTCCGTCGCGTACTGCGTCAGAAGTTCCGCGAAAGCGGCGTCCTTCAAGCGCCATGCGAAATGCTTTCTGTAATATTTAATCAGTTCTTTCTTTTTTTGGGTATCCGCAAAATCATCCGCGCTGTTGACGGGGCCGCGATACGTTCGCACGGGAATGAAGCTCTCGCCGCACGCGGGTTTTCTATCGACCGAATGCGTTTCGCGCAACGCGCCTATTCGTTCCGCCATGCGCCGCGTTCGTTCCGTCAAGATCTCGCAATCGCGGCGTTCTTCGCCGTCAAAACAAATCGGAAGCATCGCTATGCTATCCTTGCACGCATCCGCGCAACGCGCCGCCAATCTGTCGCGTCTTTCTTCCGTTAAATCTGCGTCGTCCTCAAATTCTCGCAATCGCAAGAACAATCGCGATAACAACTCCGACGCGATTTTCTCCGCGTTGTCCAAGGACAGATTCGCCAGCGAATAGGCATATGCCGCGGCAAAGGCGGCGACGCGCAAAAGCAACGGCGAGCTGATCATCCCCGGCTTATCGCCTCCGGTATGATAGAACTTGTCCGGCCACTGCGACAGCATCGGCGCGGGAATTCCGATCGAGGGATCCGATAGAATGAAATTGTCGCTGCCCGCGACGAAACCGCATTCGACGCCGTTGAAAAGAGGTACCGCGTACTCGTCCGTAAACGCGGGAACCTCTCTGCGCAATTCCCGAAAAAGGATGCTCGCCATCGCCCCTGCGATCGAAGGCAGACTGTCGGGAACGCCGCTGAGCGTCAGTGGCCCGTATCCCAATTCCTGTTTCCCGCCGACCATATCCAGATTCAGGCATGCCTTCGCGTGCGAAACGTCTTTCATCTCATCCAAGAGGGCGAAAGTCCCCGTGAACTCAGGAACCAACCACAGCCGAATGCCGCGTTTCAAAGGAGGAAGCTCCCCTCTCGCGATGAGATCCTTCAATATCCCGAGCGCTTCGGTCGCCGCCGCAACGCCGCTCAAGTTGTCGTTCGCCGAGGGCTTAGGATGGCAAAGATGCGCGAGGAGCCATATTTCTTCCTGTTTTTCTCCCGGCAAAAAAGCCGTTGCGTTTTCAAAGGAGCCTTTCTTGAATTCCGCGTCGATGCGGCACCGAACCCGAGGATAAGCCGGAAGCTCGGGATCTCGCGTGCGCGCCGCCGCCGTTTCGAGACAGAGCGCGGCCAATTGTTCCCCTTCCTCAGGTGTCATCACGAAACCGAAAGGTCGCGAAGCCTCTTCCTCCGTCCACCAATATGTAGTGTATTTTCGCACATTTTGTTGGTCGTCTCGCGTCCGCGCGCCTTCATTCTCGACGACATAATCGCTGATGAATCCTACAGCGCCCCTCTTTCGCACGGCCCAGTCGAGATACGCGTTGAAATCGTCGCGGACGAACAGGAGTTTCCCCTTGATATCGAGTCCTTCATATGCTCGTTCGTCGTTGCCTCGATCCATCAATACGACGTCCAACTCCTCGTCCTCGAAACGACAAGGGTAGCTTTTCTGGAAAATGCTCAAAACGTCGACGCTCGCGTCCGCTATCAGCCGATCCTCCGGATAGGAGAGCCTGCACCAAGCCCCTTCGCAATTCCATTCCTCGAATGTTTTCTGCGTGAGTACGCGCTTCCCGTATTCCGCGGGATAGGAACGCAATTCCGCGGAAATCCCTCGTTCGCGCAATCGAGCGAGGACGAGCGCGGCCGCCTCGCGATATCCTTTCGACGCTTGCAGACGATGGAAATCGCTCAACTCCTCTATGAGGCGCATCATGCGCTCCTCGGAGACTTCTTCTTTCAGAACTCTCAGCAAGAGGTCGTTTTCGAGAGGCCGTTCACTCTGTTGTTTCCGCGTCATCGTTGATCAACCCTTTTCTCCAATGTCCCTTATAATAGTAGGGAATTAAAATCGCGAGGCCCAACGTCCACCCGATCGCATAGCACCAATGCATGTTGTTCGCGCCGAAATAATGGGAGAGCGCAAACGCCGCCGGTATGCGCGCGAGCCACAGACTGACCAAGGTCGCGATCGTCGGAATCAGGGATTGCCCCGCTCCGCGCAGAATACCTATCAACATGTATTGCAACGTCGAGATCGCGTACAGCGGAATCACGCGAATCAAATACGCCTTCCCCGCCGCAACGACGTCTGCGTCGCTCGTGAAGAGATACAGCAACGCGTCCTGAAGCGGCAGGACGACCGCACAGAGCAATACGCAGAGCCCCACGGAGAGAATCCCCGTCGCGCGGACTCCCTCGTTCAAGCGGTCGTCGCGATTCGCGCCGATATTCTGCCCCACAAAAGTCGTGATGGCGGTCGCGATGCTGGTGACCGGCATGAAGACGAAGCCGTCCACGCGAATCGCCGCGTTGTATCCCGCGATGAAGGTCGTTCCGTAACCGTTGATCAGCGGTTGCATCACCATCATTCCGAAGGAAAACAACGCGTTTTGGAAGCCTATGGGAACGCCGACTTTCAGCGAATCCGCGCAAGCTCTTTTGTCGATCTTGAAATCGAAAAACCGGAAACGAATCTCCGGATATTTTCGCTTTATGACCGCAACGCTGATGCCCCAACTGACAGCTTGCGAAATCACCGTGGACCAAGCCACGCCCGCAATCCCCCAAGGCATGACCACCGCAAAAGCATATGCTAACACCACGTGAAGCAAACTGGAGACAATGAGAATGTACAGCGGCGTCTTGCTGTCGCCCATCCCTTGAATGGCTCCTGCGTTTACATTATACCCCAATTGCGGCAACATACCAACATAGTATATGATCATGTACAATTTCGCGGGTTCGAATACGTCGTCGGGAGCTCTCAGCAGACCCAAGAACATCTCCGTCGACAGGATGGCCAACACGGTGAGAGGAATCGAAACGATCACGGTAAACGTGTGCATCGTGCGCAGGACGACGCGTATCTTGTCGAGATTTCCCGCGCCGTAGTATTGACTGATCAAGACCGACGAACCCAATCCGATGCCGAGGAAAAAGGACGTCAGCATATACGTTACGGGAAAGCCCACGCCCACAGCCGCCAAAGCCTCGGTGCTCACATGACGTCCGACGACGATGCCGTCCACGACCGTGTAAAGTTGTTGGAAAATATTCCCTGCAAGGATCGGCAACGCGAACATGAGGATGATGGGCAGCGGTTTGCCCGTCGTCATATCCTTCCCGAGCGTGCGATCTCCCTTGTTTCCTCTCATTGCAACACCTCGTCGTTCAAATGCGCTATCGCGGCAAAAGCGCTCTCGATTTGCACGGACACCGATTTTTTGATCGGAATGACCGAATAAGCCGCCTCCTTCTCGAGCTCCGCGATTCCTCGGGAAAGCGCGGCCTCCGCCTCATCTCGGACAACGCGCAAGGAGAGTTCGATCTCTCGGCCCGGACGGCGCGCTTCCTCGCAATCGACCGCGCGAATCAGAAGACCGATGAAAAGGTACTCGTTGTAATGCGAAATGTACAAATTGTCTCGAACCTCCGAAACGGTCGCAGGGACGTCGAACGCCTCCGATACCGCAGATTTCCTTCGCGTCTCCAACATGCTTTCGCAGGCGTCCAAATGATCCATCAGAAGTCCCGGAAACGGATTGTCCGCCGAGAACAACTGTTCGCTCATGTCCCGCCATCGTTGCATGAGGCGACGAAGGTTCTCCGACCTCTCGACGCCGGCCAAGATCGCGTCTCTGCGCGTCATATCCGATGGCGTCGTATCGTCGATTCGTTCATTGTAAAAATAGGGCACCTCAGCGATCAAGGTCAGACAATCGCAGACGCCGGAAATATAGTCCGCGCTGCACGCGCCGCAGGTCGGCGAGTCCGCGCCGAAGCCGTTCGCGTATTTCTCCGCGTAATCGACGTATTCCTTCATCGACATCATGCTGTACACGGCCGGCGAATACCGGACGATATAGTCGCTCTCCGGTTCCCCGAGATGCAAAGGAATGCCTTGACGCGTCGCGGCCGTCTCGAGCGAACGACAGAATTTCGCGTCCTTTTCGACGCTGTACCAGTATGCGCCTCCGAAAGACGAATTGTGCAAGGAGAACGCAAACTCCGGCTTCAACTCGTCGATCAGTCCCATCAACGCTTGCGTCTCGGGGATGGGTTTGTCGAAATGCAGAGACTTATAATCGATGGGAAAGGTCCATTCGACCTGCAGATCGGAAGCCGGTCGGTAATAATGCCGCGCGTAATTCCGAAGCGTGAACGGACCTTTAAACCATCCCTCATTCAGTTTCGTTCCGTCCGGATCGGCGCAATAGACAAAATGCCACGCGAAGTCCGTCTCGGCCAACAGAGCCGGATCCTCGAGAAAGAGCTTTAACAACGCGAAGCACGTCATTGCGCCGATCGGTTCATTCGGATGCGGACAGGCGAAGCACAGCGCGTTCCGTTCTCCGGATCCGACGCTCAAGCAATAGATGGGATGCCCCTTTCGAGACGCGCCCACGATGGCGCGCGAGACCGAGCCGGGATAGTCCTCCGCGTATCGCAACGCGAGCGCGTCCATCTCATCCACTGTGTAAAACGTTTCAAACGCCGGCGTTCTCGCCAAAATTTTCGCAATGTCCGTCATCCGAATCGAAAAACCTCCTCCGACTTAATTATCCAACCAAACGTAAGTGAATTCGCTGAAAGCCGTCTTTCCGACAGCGTCCTCCGATGCGGGATGTCCTTTCACGTACGATTGATACGGGATGTATCCCAACCATTCGGAGATCAGCACGAAGGGCACGTCGTCCGCCATGATCTTTTGCGCGTCCCTG
>JAIRTJ010000004.1 GCA_031254995.1 Eubacteriales Family XIII. Incertae Sedis bacterium | reverse complement strand
TACCGACGCCGGACGAGAAAATCGCACATCTCGTAAATCATCCTACACAGCAATGAGATACAAGACATGCGAGGTCATGTGGCGTCAATACAAAGTACAGCTTATTATTACACGCAAATATTGGTTTGTCAATCAATTTGTTTCATAATGTTACAGAATACGTTGCAATTTGTTTCATAATGTTGCAGAAACTGCAATTCGCGTACCGCTCGAATCATGAAATTCGGCAGCTTTACCTCGGCGTTTTTTCGTTATATAATCAATTATGAAGTCGAAGCAACGAATAGCGGCCGGCGCGCGGGCGTCGCGGGTCGTAAAATCGCGACCGCTTTGAGATCGCGGCGTTTCGGGGCTTGCGACAATCGTTTCAATTCACTGTTTACGGCAACCCATGGTTGCGACGGAGGCGAAAAATGGATATTGCAGCTCTGTACAAATTGTCTTACGGACTCTATACGGCGGGCGTGAAAACGCCGCGGGGATACGGCGGTTGCATCATCGATGCGGTCGCTCAAGTTTCTGCGGGCGCGCAACCGATCATCGCGGTCGGCAGCATGAAAAACAACTATACGAACGAATGCATAAAGGCCGAGCAAGAATTCACGCTTTCCGTGCTCGCGGAGGGTACGGATCCCTTTATCATCGCGAATTTCGGGTTTCAATCCGCGCGAGTTGCGGACAAATGGACCAACGCGCCGCATACCGTGCGGGACGGTCTGCCCGTATTGGATGGCGCTGTGTCCTATCTGCGTTTGAGATTGTTCGAAAAGAAGGAACTCGCGACGCACACCTTATTCCTCTGCGACGTGACGGATGCTTGGCTTGGAGACAACGAAAGGCGTCCGCTGATTTACGGCGATTATCTGCGCGACATGAAGGACGCCGCGATGGAAGCGTTCAAACGATACAAGGCTTCGATTCAGGAGGATCCCGCGGCTATTCGATGAAATCCCTCGAAATTTCCGGAAACGCGAAAATAGTTCTTGACACGTACGTTAGCATTTGCTAACATGTATATAGATGTTAGCAAATGCTAATAATGCGGCGAGAAGTCAGGAGGTAATCAAACGGTGAGGACGCTCAGTTCCGTCAAGACGGGAGAAGTGGTAACGGTTCAGAAGCTTCGAGGGGACAGCGCGCTGAAAAAGCGCATTATGGATATGGGCATTACGAAGGGCACGGAGGTGTTCATTCGAAAGGTTGCGCCTCTGGGCGATCCGGTGGAGATCAACGTTCGAGGATACGAGCTCAGTCTTCGCAAGGTGTACGCGGACGAGATCGAAGTGATATGAGCGTAGCCGATCGGGCGCGCGGAGGTTCGCGTCGCAAGGGAACGCGCGCGTTCGCTCGCGGATATATGAGACGGAAAGGAAATGTTTTATGACGACGATAGCGCTTGCGGGCAATCCGAACAGCGGGAAGACCACCATGTTCAACGACATTACGGGCAGTTCGCAGTATGTGGGAAACTGGCCGGGCGTTACGGTGGAAAAGAAAGAAGGACGACTGAAAGGCAATAAGGATATCGTCATTCAGGATCTGCCGGGCATCTATTCGCTCTCCCCCTATTCTCCGGAGGAAGCGGTCGCGCGGAATTACCTGTTTAACGAGAGGCCCGATCTGGTGATCGACATCGTCGACGCATCCAATATCGAGCGAAACCTCTATCTGACCTCCCAACTTCTCGAGGCGGATTTGCCTATGGCGGTCGCTCTGAACATGATCGACGCGGCGAAGAAACGCAACATCAAGATCGACGCGAATCGACTCGGCGAATTGTTGGGCTGTCCCGTGATCGAGACATCCGCGATCAAATCGCAGGGTACGCGCGAGGCGGTCGCTCGAGCCATCGAGTTGGCGTCCTCGGGAGATCGCGCGAAACCGCCTGTCTTTTCCGACGGTTTGGAACGCGTCCTGCGCGAAATTTCCGATCTCATACGCGATGCCGTCGGGGACGGCAATCTGCGTTGGTACGCGATACAGGTCTTTGAACGGGACGCCGAGGCTGCGAAGACGCTGAAACTCAGCGCCGACATCGCGGGCGAGATCGAGAAGCGCATAGCGGCGTTCGAGGCTGAGGCGGATGACGACAGCGAATCCATCGTCACGAACGAAAGGTACTTGTTCGTCGAAAAATTGGTATCCGAGACCGTCGTCTTCGATACGAACGAAAAGCTGACGCCCTCGGATAAGATCGACCGCATCGTGACGAATCGTATCCTCGCGCTTCCCATATTCTTGGCTGTGATGTTTCTCGTATATTTCCTGTCGATCTCCACGGTCGGTACATTGCTCACGGATTGGGTCAACGATGTGCTTTTCGGAGAATGGGTTCCAGGCGTCGTCAAATCCGCTCTGGTTGCGATCGGTTGCGCGGATTGGCTCCAAAGGCTGATTTTGGACGGCATCGTCGCGGGAGTGGGCGCTGTTTTGGGCTTTGTCCCGCAGATGATGGTTTTGTTCCTCTGCTTGGCGTTCTTGGAGGACTGCGGCTACATGGCGCGCATCGCTTTCATTATGGATCGAATCTTCCGCAGATTCGGACTTTCGGGAAAATCCTTTATTCCGATCCTGATCGGTACGGGTTGCGGCGTTCCGGGCATCATGGCATCGAGAACGATAGAAAGCGACGCGGATCGCAGGATGACGGTCATCACCACGACCTTCATTCCGTGCGGCGCGAAATTGCCAATCATTGCCCTTATCTCGGGCGCTCTGTTCTCGAATTCGGCTTTGATCGGGTATTCCGCATATGTGGCGGGCATCGCCGCGATCATCGTATCGGGCATCGTATTGAAGAAGACAAAGCTGTTCGCGGGCGAGGCGTCGCCATTCGTGATGGAGTTGCCGGCCTATCATCTGCCCACAGTGAAAGGCGTGCTGGTTCATATGTGGGATCGCGCGAAGGCGTTCATCAAAAAAGCCGGTACCATCATCCTTCTCGCGACCATCGGCGTATGGTTTCTGAGCTCTTTCGATTGGCATCTGCGTATGACGGCGACGGAGGATTCCATCCTCGCGGATATCGGCAGGGCGATCGCGCCTGTGTTCTCGCCGCTCGGTTGGGGTGAGTGGAAAGCCGCGGTGGCTGCAATTACGGGGTTGATCGCGAAGGAAAACGTCGTCGGAACCTTCGGCATTCTCTACGGATACGAGGAAGTCGCCGAGACGGGCGTCGAATACTGGGGACAGTTGCAAGCGGCGTTTACGAAATTGGCCGGGTATTCCCTGCTCATCTTCAATCTGCTGTGCGCCCCTTGTTTCGCGGCTATCGGCGCGGTGCGCAGGGAAATGATGTCGGCGAAGTGGACGTGGTTCGCCATCGGATATCAGACGGCGTTGGCCTACGCCGCGTCGCTCATGATCTATCAGTTCGGCAGTCTGTTCTCCGGCGGAGGCTTCACCGCAGGTACTGCGGTCGCCTGCGTTCTGCTCGCTTTGCTCCTGTTCCTGCTCTTTAAGAGGCCGTACAGGGCGAAGATTGAAGCGCGAGCCGGCGATCCTCGGCGAATTGACGCCGTTTGAAGCGCCGATCGCGGAAGTTCGTTGAAACGTCTGCGGCGCGCGACACGAGGTATGAAATGAATTTTGGTACGTTTTTCGTATTGGTTATTACAGCGGCGATTGTCGCTTTTGCGATCAGATCGTTGATCGTTCGAGGAAAGGGCGGTTGCTCCTGCGGTTGCGAGGGTTGTTCCGGCGTTGCGAAAGGGAATGCCTCCTGCGCTCGCGGACAATCCGCGAGAGGCGATTCGTCGCACGAAATGACCGAGAACCGGTCGTTTGCGATCGACGCGAGAAAGGATGAGATGTGATGCCTTTGACATTGATGAGGGTTGGCGATACGGCTTGCGTCACCCGCGTGACGGGAAAAGACCATGTGCGAAGTCGGTTGGCAGAGCTCGGATTCACGCCGGGTTCCGAGATGAAGATGGTCGCTAAACGCGGCGACGACGTGATCGTGAGCATTAAAGAGAGCCGCATCGCGTTGAATCGGGATATGGCTTCGCGCATCATGATCTAGATTTGCCGGGATTCATCGGTTTTCCTTTGTCAATTTTGACCTATTGACAGCGCCCGTCAATCGTGTTTGAATGGGTGTATGAGATTGTTTGTCCGCAAAGACGAAAGCGTTTGCGCGGCGCGGTGCGTTCGCGCCCGTTTTTGTTGCGCGCGTCGTTCGCGTGAAAGAGGGTGACGGCGATATGAATATTTTGCAAAAACTTCCAAAAATTCTCGAAGATGCGGAAGAGCTTTGGCAAAGGACTATACCCGCCAATCTCTCCTTTGATGCGGTCTTTGACGCATATGCGGGCGTGAAAACGGGGCGGGAAGGCAATCTGTTGATCGCGGGCGACAACTTGGCTGCGGCTAAGACCTTGCTCGCGGGAATCCGCGCGGGAACGAGGGCGCCGATCGATCTGATCTATATGGATCCGCCGTTTTTCACTAAGAGCGATTATGCGTCTGTATTTCGTCTCGAGGACGGAGCGGGGCGTTCCATGGACATACCCTTGTCCGCTTTCAGCGATACGTGGCAGGATACGACAGGCTCGCGCGACGACGGTTTTGCGCATT
>JAIRTJ010000165.1 GCA_031254995.1 Eubacteriales Family XIII. Incertae Sedis bacterium | reverse complement strand
CTCTGTCCTCGCTCAGAGCTTTGACATCATCGTCAAAACTCTCCGAGAGCGGATTCACGGTGTCAAAACCCAACTTTCGCGCGAGTTCCGCCCGCCCATCCATCACCTCGGACACGACGACCTTCCTCGCCCCCGCGAGGCGCGCCGCGATTCCGATCAACAGGCCGATCGGACCCCCGCCCGCGATAAAGGCCGTTTCGCCGACCTTCAACTCGGATCTGCGCACGTCATGAACCGCCACTGCGAATGGCTCGATCAAGACAGCGACCTTCAAGTCTATGTCCTTTGGCAACACGAAGACCTTGCGCGTCTTGACCTTGACATATTCCGCAAAGCCGCCGTCGGTATGGATCCCTATGATCTTCAAATGCCTGCAAACGTTGTCCTCGCCCTTCGCGCAGGCCTCGCATACGCCGCAGGATATGACCTCCTGAGCGGCCGCGATGTCGCCGATTTTTAAACGCTCCGATCCCTCGCCTTTGGATTCGACGATCTCGCCTACGAATTCGTGTCCCGGAAGCAACGGATAGATCGCGCTGGAATTCTTTCCGTGAAGCAGATGGATGTCGCTTCCGCATATTCCTATGTATTTCACCTTGATCAGAGTTTCGCCGAAATCGATCTCGGGTATCGGACGTTCTTCCAGGTGTATTTCCCCGGGTTTTCCGATTATTGCCGCTTTCATTGTCCCCTTCACATCCTCACCTCGCAATCTCACCGCTCCGTCCGACATTGCGCAAAACCCGGCCGAAATCGGCCGAATGACGTCACACTCCGGGAGTTTTCGTCAAACCATCCTGACGAGCGCGTCGGTTTTGTTCGGACAGGGTCATGCGGTAACTCCTTCACTGCGTCTTTCGCGCGACGGCCTTCTTGACCGCCTCCGCGATATGCGGCGCGGTAAGACCGTATTCCTCCGCGAGAAAATCCGTCGGACCCACTTGCCCGAAGCGATCCTGCGATCCGATCATCTCTGCGGGAACCGGACGTGTCTTCACGAGAACCTCCGCGACCGCGGAACCGAGTCCGCCGATCGTGTTGTGGTTTTCCGCAGTAACGATGGCGCCCGTATCCGCCGCAGCTCTCTTAATCGCATCCGCGTCTATGGGTTTCCACGTGAACATATCCAAGACGCGAACGGAGATGTTTTCGCGAGCGAGCGCGTCCGCGGCCTTCAAAGCCTCCGCCACGCAATATCCGCTCGAGATGATCGTCGCGTCGCCGCCATCTCGTAGCAGATTCGCCTTTCCTATCTCGAATGTCGAGCCTTCCTCGTAGACCTTCGTCACGAGTTTGCGTACGAGTCGCATATAGAACACGCCGTAAATATCGGATATCTCTTTTACGAGAAATTTGAGCAGGGTGATGTCCGTAGGTTCAAGCACCGTGACCGTCGGATAAAGACGCATGATGCCCATGTCCTCGAAGGGCATGTGCGTACCGCCGTTCAACGACGCCGTCACGCCGGGATCCGATCCGATCAATTTGACGTTTGCCTTCGCATATGCGGCGGACATGAATATCTGATCCGCGGCGCGTCGCGTCATAAACGTTCCGAATGTGTGCGCATATGGGATTTTCCCGACTGCGGAAAGCCCCGCCGCGACGCCGACCATATTCGCTTCCTGTATGCCGACATCGATCGTCCGATCGGGAAAGCGCGACTGGAAGGGTTTCATGCCCATGGCGCTCATCAAATCGGCGTCGAGGACGACGATGTCTTCGTTCTTCTCCGCTAGTTCTATCATGCTTTCGCAAAAAGCCGCCCTCATCTCAGTTGCTTCGTATTTCAGCTCTTTTGCTGTCGTAACGCTCATTTCGCTTCCTCCCGATACTTTGCGATTGCGATGTCAATTTCAGCAGAGGCCTCTTCCATCTCCTCTTTTGAAACATTTCTGCTGTGGCTGCCGACCGCGCCCGCGGACTTGCTCCAACCCTCGCCTTTGACGGTTTTCATGACTATCATCGACGGTTTTTCCTTTACGGTTTTCGCAAGATCTATCGCGGCCTGTAAAGCTCCGGGATCATGGCCGTCCGCTTCAACGGAAAACCATCCGAATTCGCGGAATTTTTGCGCGACGTCACCGAGCGAATTGATCTCGTCCGTGGTTCCGTCGATCTGCATATGATTGTAATCGATGAACGCAATCAGATTGTCCAATTTTTTCTGCGCCGCGAGCAGAGCCATTTCCCATACCTGACCCTCCTGCGCTTCCCCGTCTCCTATTATGAGATAAATCGTGTTTGACGCGCCGTTCATACGGTGAGCCAATGCGATGCCGCAAGCCGTCGACGCGCCCTGTCCGAGCGAACCCGTGGTCATGTCGATGCCCGGAGTCAGATTTCTGTCGCAGTGACTCGGGAGATTCGTATGCGGCTTATTGAGCGTATCGAGTTCCTCCAACGGGAAATATCCGCGCAAGGCAAGCGTCGCGTAGAGCGCGGGTCCCGCGTGCCCCTTTGAACAGATGAGCCAATCGCGATCCTTCCATCGCGGATTTTTCGGGTCGTGTTTCAACGCCCCGCCGTCGGAATACAGAACCGACAACAAATCGGCGAGCGAAAGCGCACCGCCCAAATGACCCACTCCGAGACTCGCTATCGTTCTGAAAATCTCTTTTTGGATCCGTTTCGCAAAGATTTTACGTTCACACCAAGTTCGCTTATCCACAATCATTACCTCCGCGTAAATCCGGTTACTACATTCCAAGATACGCCTTCTTGAGGTCTTCGTCAAGCAAAAGTTCCGAGCCCTTGCCCTCCATGACGACCGTACCTTGCTCGATGACATAGGCTTTATCCGCGATTTCAAGCGTTTTTTGAACGTTTTGTTCGACGATCAAAATCGACGTGCCGTTGTCTCGAATATCTTTGATGGCTTCGAACATCTCCGTGACCAGTATCGGAGCGAGACCCCATGAAGGCTCGTCCATGATGAGGAGCTTGGGATTTCCCATCAAAGCCCTCGAAGTTGCGACCATCTGCTGTTCTCCGCCGGAGAGCGTACCCGCTTTTTGCTTGCTTCTCTCCTTCAGCACGGGAAACATCTCGTATATCTTTTCTTTGTTCTCGCGGCGGTTTTTGCGGTTTTCCTTCGTGCTCGAGCCGACATTCAAATTCTCATCGACCGTCAGCATCGGAAAGAGCTGTCTGCCCTCGGGAACGAGGACGACGCCCTTTCGCATCACCTTGTGAGAGGGCAGGTTGGACAAATCCTCGCCGTTGAACTCCACGTTGCCGCCCATGAGCTTTATCTGGCCGGTGATGGCCTTCAGCAGAGTGCTTTTGCCCACGCCGTTTGCGCCCACGATGGCTACGATTTGCTTTTCGCCGACTTCAATTGAAATATTGTGATCGATCTCAAGACCTTCATAGCCGGCACACAGATTGTTAACCTTCAACATGTACGTAATCCTCCCCTAAATATGCGCTGATTGCCCTGGGATCATTGCCGACTTCTTGGGGCAGCCCTTCCACGAGCTTCGACCCGCGATCGAGCATGATGATTTTGTCGCTGCACGACATGATGGTCTTGATATCATGCTCTATGATGATGATGGTGACGCCCGATTCTCGTATCTTCCTCGCGCATTCCACGAGTTCGAGTTTTTCCTGCGGATTGCAACCGGCCATTACCTCGTCGAGAAGGAGCAGATCCGGAGCCGTCGCGAGCGCGCGACCGACTTCGAGCTTCTTTCTGTCGACGGTCGTGACCTCGCTCGCAACCTGCAACGGGTTGCAGGTCATCGCCACATATTCGTAGATTTCCTCCGCCTTCTTCCTCACGTCCTTCGTGTTGTTCGTCCCAAGATAGCCCCCGACCATGATGTTGTCGATGATGCTCATGTCCCCGAAAGGACGCGTGACCTGAAAGGTCCTGGCTATGCCGAGCTTCGCCATCTTGTCGACCTTCACGTTCGTGATGTCATTGCCCTTGTAATGAATGGTTCCCGAGGTCGGATGGAAATAATTCGCGATCATATTGAAGAGCGTGGTCTTTCCCGCGCCGTTCGGGCCGATCAATCCGACGATGCTGCCTTCCTCGATATCGGTCGTGACGTCGTTTACGGCAACAAGTCCGCCGAATTGCTTTGTGACATTTCGCAGTTCAAGTATATTCGTCATTTCGACCTCCTTCAAGAATTCGTCCGCGCGGTCTCTTTGGCTTTTCTGATCCTGCCGAACAGCAAACCCTCGAGCCAGGAGAAGAGACGCATCACATAGTCATTGATTCCCTTAGGCATGAAGAGCACGACAAGCACCATCACCACGCCGTAGATGAACAGGTGAAGCCCCGGGAGCGTTGCGCCGAAATAAAGGGACAGGAGCTCCGTGATGGGGATGAGTATCACCGCGCCGATCGTCGGTCCGAATATCTTGCCCTGTCCGCCGACGACCGCGATGAGCGCGATTCTGATGGACATATCAAGTCCGAATATCCTGGTCGGATTGATATATCTGAAAAATTGCGCGTAAAACGCACCGGCGATCGCGATGAAGAAAGCGCTTATAAACATGCCGATCAATTTGTATTTCAAGAGTTTTATGCCAAGCGACTCCGCGGCATCCGCGTCGCTTCTGATGGCGACAAAATAATAGCCGAGTTTGCTGCGGTCGATTCCCCATGTGATCAGAAGAATGATCACGAGGAGCGCAAGCATCAAATAGTAGAAAGGAATCTTTCCGAGGAAGCTGAGCATCGCGACATTGTCGCCTGTATAGGGGACTGTAATGCCGCTCGCTCCTTTTGTGGACATACCGAAGATTTCCTTCGTGTTTTCAAGATAGACCCTGAGCAGTTCGGCAAACGCGATCGTCGTCAGAGTGAAATACGGTCCGCTCATGCGGAAGCACGGGAACCCTATCAGCACGCCGACGATTCCGGTCAAGAAGGCGCCGATAAACATGCCGATCCACGGGCTGACGCCGAAATGAACCAGCAGCAGAGTGGTCGTGTACGCTCCGATGCCCATCAGCGCGGAATGTCCCAACGACAAGACGCCGATATACCCGCATAAAATGTTCCATGCGCTGGCGCAGAATGCGTAAAACAGAACCAATACCAAGATATGTTGCGTAAAGCTCGACATCCCGAGAGGCACCGTCGCAAAAAGGACGGCGAATATCAAAAGAAATAGTTTGCCTTCGAGAAAGCCTTTCTTTCCGTCAACAACGGGCGCCGCGCCGGGAAGCTTTTCATCTTGCTTATTCATTTCACACCCCTTCTATTTCTTTCCGAACAATCCGGTCGGTTTCACGACCAGGACGATGATGAACAACACGAAAGACAGCATGGTCGCGGCCGTACCGGTAATCAGTTGCGCGCCGACGGTCTCCACGACGCCGAATATGACGCCGCCGATAAGAGCCCCCGGAATGCTGCCCAACCCTCCGAGTACGACGATCATGAAAGACTTCACCCCGAACATCGTACCCATATTCGGCTGCGCGTAGAGGAATTGAAGCAGGCACGCGCCCGAAACCGCGAGCGCGGCGACGCCGAGGCCGAACGCGATGCTGTACGATTTGAACACGTCAACCCCGCAGAGTCCCGCAGCGGTGCGGTTTTGCGCGACCGCGCGTATCTTCGTTCCCAGTTCCGTCTTATTGAAAATAAACCACAGCGCAAACGCGAGAACAAGCCCGGCTATAAGCGCGATAATTCTTGACAAAGTAGTGGTAAACATGCCGTCGGCGGTCTTGACGACAATACCGCTGGCTGTCGTCTTTATCGTGCGGTAAGAAGCGCCGAAGATCATCATAAAGAGATACATGAGCGCAAAATCAAACCCGATCGTCATCATCATTACGCTGGTCGGCTCTATTACCGATGCGCGTTCGCGAATAATCAACGGTTTCACAAGAAATTTTTGCACGGCATAGCCGAACAAGAACATGATCGGAGCTACCGCAATGATTCCGATGTACGGATCAATCCCATAGTTTTCGTACAGCACATAATACAAGAAGCACGAAGCCATCAACATGGAACCCTGCGCAAAATTTATGACGCGAGTAACCCCAAAGATTACGCTGAGCCCGAGCGCGATAGCGCCGTATGCGCCGCCCAGTATAATTCCCTGCGGGATTGCAAGCAGAGTATTTTCCATCAAGATCTCCTTTCCCGTCGAGTTTCTGAGACAATCTCTCTTCATCTTTTCGGGCATTGCGATCGGCACGGCGGCTTGTCTGCCCCACGCCGATCGCAAATATTGCCTTCCGGATTAAATTATTCGAGATCTACAAGTTATTCTCTCTCGGACGAACATTCTCTAGATTTCCCATTTTCCGAGTTCGCCCCATTCGACCATATTGCCCGCTCTGGAGGCAAAATCGTTGGGAATCGGGATGATGAATTCGGCATCGGGGAACCTGTTGCTGACGGGAGAAAGTCCGACCGCAACGCCTTCCTGATACTGACAGATCGTTCCTGTCGAATAGGTGTTTTGACCCTGCTCGTCGAATTTAATTCTCGGATAGCCCGTGAGAACCACCCTGCTCGGATTATCCACTGAGTTCTCGATGTCGAGATCTCGCAGAGCCGTCCTGATGGCTTCTTTGTCCGTCGTTCCGGCCGCTTCGAGCGCTTCATACGCAACATACGCGGCTGTCCATCCCTGCGCGAAATAGCTGTTCAACGTGATGCCTTCGGTCGCGAGCTGATCCTTGAGCTCCTTGATCCAATCATAGAGATACGGACCCGCTACGCCCCAGTCTTCCTGCACGAACATGTACTCATAGGAACCGGGATCCTGCACACCCGTAAAGAAGTCTTGCGCCTGCATGCCGCCGCCCGAGGACCAGAATCCGTAAGGAGGCTGATAATCGCTGTTGAAGCAAGCGTCCGCAAATAGGATGGCGTCATTCGTATAGAAAGAAGCGTTTACTACATCCGGATTCGCGGCTTTGATCTTCGCTACCTGCGAGCTCAGATCGGTCGCAGGCGTGGTGACGGGTTCATCGACTACGCATTCCCAACCTTCTTCTTCCGCATACTTTTTGAAGTACTCGGCATTGTCCGCGCCCCAGTCGGTGTTTTCATAGATCACCGCGTAGGTCTTGATCTCAACGCCCTTTTCTTCCTCGGCGAGCTGCAAGCCCTTTATGAGCTCAACTACGTCGTATTCGGCGGTGTTGTTGATGCGGAACACCCACTCGAAACCGCTGTTCGTGATACCCATGCCGACGGCGCCCATCGAGAGGAACGGCGTTTGCAACGCGTTCGCTCTTTCGGCGGCAGGAAGGGTGACGACGCTGTTGTAGCAACCGATCACGATGGGAACATTGTCAACCGTGACAAGCTCTTCGACCTTGGTCGCGCCGACGTCCGCTGTGGATTCGGAATCTTTCCAGACGGGTACGAGCTTTGCGCCGCCCATGGATTTGACGCCGCCGTTCGCATTGATCTCGTCGATTGCCTTTTGCGCGCCGATCTTATGCTCAAGACCGATGGCGGAACTCCCGCCGGTCTCGGGCCAGATAAATCCCAATTCGACTTCGGCAGGGTTTTCGCCCGCCGGAGTATCGCCGGCATCGCCCGAATCGCCGGAGTCGCCGCCCGAGCAACCGCTGAGCGCGGTTACGGCCGCCAACAATGCGATGAGAAATGCGACGATCAATCTCGTTTTAAACCGATATTTTTTCATTTCTTCCTCCTTTTTAACACTGTCACCAATACTTTAACCGACTATATACCACAACAAATTCGACGCCCCTGTGCGTTGAATTCGTCAGTCCCGTCACCGCATCAAATGCCGCCGATTTTTTTCATGTACGCGAAGAAACTTCTTTCCAAATCCTCCCTGAATTCAGGCGCCGCAATGCTGATCATCCGCTTCGCTCGCTCTTTCGTGTCCGCGCCGAAGAGCTCTGCGACTCCGTATTCCGTCACGATATAATGAGCATCCTGTCTCGACGAAGTGATCGGATGCCCCTCGGGAATATTCGCGACGATCCGGGAAATCGTCCCCCTCTTAGCCGTCGCGGGAAGCGCTATGATCGGACGACCGCCCTTCGACTCCTCCGCGCCGCGCAGGAAATCGAGTTGCCCTCCGACCCCGCTGAACGGTCTGCCATCCACGGTGTCCGCGACGATCTGACCGAGAAGATCGACCTCAAGCGCCGAGTTGATCGCCACGACGTTGTCGTTTTGAGAAATCACGCTAGCCGCGTTCGTGTAGTCGCACGGAAGGATTCTGATCATGTCGTTGTGATCGACGAAGTCGTAGAGCTTTCTCGTGCCGTGAATGAATGTCGATACGATCTTCCTCTTGTCGATCTGCTTCTTTGCACCCGTGAATACGCCCGCATCGATGAGCGGCAGTATATTGTCCGAAAAGACCTCAGTGTGGATGCCGAGGTCTTTTTTGTCCATGAGACATTTCAGGATCGCGTTCGGAATCTTCCCCTGGCCCATCTGAATGCAATCCCCGTCATTGATCAGCGTCGCAATATTGTATCCGATTTTCTCGGATATGGGATCGTCCCCCGATATGAGCGGGAGCTCGTAAGGCTCTTGATCGTATTCGACAAAATAATCGAATTCGGACACATGGAAGAGCGCGTCGCCGCAAACATAGGGATATTTCGCGTTCACCTGCGCGATGACGAGCTTCGCCTTCTCTATGGCCGCCCTCATGTGCTCGCATGAGAGGCCGATGTTCACGAATCCGAAATTGTCCGGAGGCGTACATTGGACGAATACGACATCGCAGGGCACCCGCCCCTCGCGTATCGCCCTCGGCTGCGCATAATAATGTATAGAAGTGATTTCTCCTCGGCCTTCCGCAATCGCGACTCGCGTATTCGCGCTTGCGAAAAAGGTGGAAAGTGT
>JAIRTJ010000148.1 GCA_031254995.1 Eubacteriales Family XIII. Incertae Sedis bacterium | reverse complement strand
AATGCGCCCAAAGCAATCTTCCGCGCGCGGACGTCGGTCTTTCGAATCCTTAATCCCTCGCGGACGACGATTCGGGGATATAAAAACCCCTCGGAACGAATCCAAGGGGCGCAGTCCTTCTTACATAAGAAAGCTGTTTCTTTCATCCGGACTCGATGCCGACCTCCGCGCCGCTTCGCGCAAATTCGATCGACTTCTTACCGTCGGTACCGGATTTTACCGAAATTCCGGCGACTTTCGCGCCGAGCGACCGGTCGCGCTTGTCAAGGAATATCGAGGGTCACCGGTTCTGCCTCGCGCGCGTTCGCTCGCTCAGCTCGCGGACTCGTGGCGCGGGTTCGACTTAGTTTCCGTTCCCTGCCCTTCACCGCCGGTGGGGAATCGCACCCCGCCCCGAAACAATTTATGATTCATTATAATACGTCAGACGCCGCCGGTCAACCGGTAGATGGCGTCGGCGTAAATATGCGTGATCTTCAGGAGATTGTCCTCGACAGCGTATTCGTCCGCCTGATGTATCCTTCCGGACTCGCCGGGGAATTGCGGGCCGAATGCGACCGCATTTGGGACAGCCCGCGCGTATGTGCCTCCGCCGATGACCAATGGCCGGCTCCGCGTATCTCCCGTATTCTCGCGATAGACATCCATGAGCGTCTCGATGAACGGGTCGTCCTCGGGGAAATAGATGGGAGGCTTGGAGTCGCATTTGACTATACCCAGGTCGTATTCGTGTATCAGCGGGGACATGGCCTCGTAGACGCGCTCCTCGAGCATCGTCACGGGATAACGAGCATTGACGGTCAAAATGACGGCCTCCGAATCCATGCCGATCATACCGACGTTGAACGTCAGTTTGCCCGATGGCTCGTCGCTGAATCCGATGCCCATTCGCGCGCCGTCCGTATCGAATCCGATGCGATCGCGATAGAACGAAAGGAAGTCGCGAACGCTCTCATTCGCAATGCCGATACCGTCCAAAAATTCCAAGAGGATTGAAATGGCGTTGAGCCCCGCTTCCGGGTAAGCGCCATGCGCCGATTTGCCGAGAGCCGATATCTCAAACGCCTTGCCGACGCCTTTGCCGTACACCTTGTATCCCGTCGCTTCCCGAAATGCCGCGATCTTCTCCTTCACCGCTTCATAGCCGGAGTCTGACTCGTCCATGACGACAGCCCTGGCGCGATCGGGAACCATATTCGGCGCGTTGCCTCCGGAAACGCTGCGCAACGAAATGCCTTTTTCGTTCGACTTCGAGAGTTTCTTCGCAAGCTCGAAATCAATGATGCCCTTCTCGCCGTTTATAGCCGGAAAATCCGCGTCGGGGACAAAGCCTAAGTCCGGAGCATCCGTCGCTTCCAAGTATTTTTTCATGCCGATCCAACCTGTTTCCTCGTCAAGTCCCAAGATCACGCGGACATTTTTCTTGGGAACGTATCCGCTGTCCTTCAGCGCTTTTATCGCGGAATAGACGGCTGCGACGGCATCCTTGTTGTCGGCGGCGCCTCTGCCGTAGATCTTTCCGTCCTCGATTTCCGCGCCGAAAGGCGCGTGCGACCATTCGTCGCTCCCCTCCGGCACGACGTCCAAGTGAACGGGAATGCCCAACGTCTCGTCCGCAAGGGAGATTACCTCCCCTCCCTCGTCGAGTTCCATGCCGGACCATTCGATATGACCGCCGAAACCGTCGACGTCCGAGATTTCAAATCCGTCCGATCGCCCTTTTTCCAACATATACATATAGGCGAGATGGACTCCTTCGCCGAAAGGCTTCCCCTCCGAGGGCTCGCCCTTCACGCTTTTAAATGCGATCAATTCCCTGAGCATGGCGACGATGTCGTCCCTGCGAGAATCTATTATTTCATTGTATTTGCGTTTCATCGATCCCTGCCCATCCGATCATAACCGAGTCGTCCGTTCAGACGACAGCCTCCACTCCGGAAATCTCCGGATACTCCTCCTTGAGCAGGCGTTCGATCCCGCCTTTGATGGTCGCCTGTGCGTGCGGGCATCCCGCGCAATGTCCCAAGAGCCTGATTCGCACGACCTTATCGTCCGTATAATCGACGAATTCCACGTCGCCGCCGTCCCTCTGCAGATAGGGTCTGATCTTCTCCAAAGCTTCCGTCAGATTCTGTTCCATATCAATTTCCTTTCTCCTTTTCGAGCTTTACCGAATCCAATGAGACAAATTTTCCGTCCATGACCGAAGATATCGTAATGGGTTTGATCGGATCTCCGCGATCATCGAATGTGATCTCGCCGGAAGCACCCGCGAACGCCTCCGTTTCGCGCAAGGCCTTCAAAATTTCGCTCCGTTCCGTCGAGGGATCCGCCGTCCGTATGCTTTCCAACGCGACTAGATACGCATCGAAAGCCAAGGCTACCGCGGGATCCGGCGCGACATCCGTACCGTATTTTTTTTCGTAAGCCTCGATGAATACGGTCGACATTTCCGTCATGCGCGCGCTTTCATTGAAATAGGTCGTAAACGCCATGGGCGGCATCTCGCCGCTTTTGTACATGTTCAACATCCTCGTCGTCCTCCACGCGTCCGTTCCGAGGAATTCGGTCTTTAATCCCATGAAGCCGGCCTGCGTCATCACGCCCGCTCCCATTTCCCACGAGCCCGGACAGAACACGGCTTCCGCATCGAACGCCTCGATCTTCTCAAGCTGTTTCGCAAAGTCCTTCTGCCCTTTTTCGTACTCCGCAATAAGGACGGCGCCGGCGCCGTTTCCTGTCTTAGCCGTGAACGTATCTGCGAAATTTCGGGCCAAAGCGTCGGCCGGATCGTTATCCTTTTCCTTTATCACGGCGACCTTATCCGCCCGCAAATTGTCCGCCGCGTAAGCCGCCGCAGCCGCTCCCTGTTCGGCTGTCAAAGGACAGACGCGGCAATAGACCGCAAACGCATCCGTGACGACGGGATTCGTATTCGTGATCGAGATCGCGGGGACGCCCGCCTCTTGGAATACCTCTCCTCCCGCTATCGAAAGCGTGCTGTCGTAGCTGCCCAGCACGATCAAAACATCCCGGTCAACCAACTCTTGGGCCGCCGAACTCGCTCGCTTTATGAGAGATTCGTTGTCGGCAAAGATCAGCTGCACGGGTTTGCCGTCCAACTCGGGATACAATTCGCGCGCAAGCTCTATACCCGCGCGTTCGAGTTCGCCGTACCTCGCGAAGGCTCCGGACATCGGCTCGAATACGCCGATCTTCACCGTCTCCTCGTCCTCTTCGAAAAAGGTTGCGGCGAAATCATCGTACGCAGCGCATCCGCCGAAAACCGCGACGGAGAACGCAACGAGGACAATGCTCAATCGTATCTTTCTTTTCATATAAGTCGTTCTCACCGTATCGCCGAAGAGCGCGAAGCACCAAGCGCTTTATCGAGAACGCGGACGGACGCCCGAAGCGGAGTCCGCGTACAATTAAAGTATATCACATCGCGCAAAAAATCCAAAGCGCCGCGATCGTTAGGGACGATCAATATCCGCAGCGCCTTCGTTGCGATCGAAGGGCGAACGGAGACGACCGCGACTGCGCGCTTCCCGGCGAAACGAACCTACTTTGAGCTCTTGCGATCAAACGCTTGCATTTCTTTTGAAATCATGTTTGAATATACAAGTAAAATATTTTGCCGCAAGGTCAAAAACTCGACTGTCCGTGCGGTTGGGTATGCAGTCAAAGGAGGGAATGATCATGAGTTGGATATGCGGTGTATGCGGTTACGAAGCTGAGGATGAGCGTCCCGAGATCTGTCCTGTGTGCGGCGCCGAAGCGGACAAATTCGAAGAGAAGAAATAGGCACGAGTCAAACCGTCGGATTTGCGATCTCCGTTTGCGAAAAATCGCAAATCCAAGCGCGCAAATCGCCGATCGAACGCTCCGCGAAATCGAGGATCTCGCTCGCAACTCCGCGGAGCGCGGCTTTACGCCGCGGCCTTTCCCCCCTCCTCCGCAATCCATAATTCCAAGCGGTCGCCTACGATGTCGAAGAACGCGGGACCCGTTTCAAGCAAAAATTCATGAAAAGCCTTGAGGTCGAAATCGTCTGACAAGGCTTCCTGCGCTCGATCCCGAAGCTCCGACACTTCAAGGTAACCTATGGCATATTTGAGATAATTACCCGGTTCTGCGACATGGGCGTCGTACATCGTCGTCGCAGTCGCCTCATCATCGATGCCTATCTCAGATAAAAACCGCGCGACGTCATTCTTGTTCCATCCCCGCGCATTGACGCCGATGTCCGCCTTTGCGTACAGGTACAACATCAGCGTATCATCGGTCGCGAGCAATTCGGCGACGTCCTCGTCCAAACCCGCAAAATCATATGCTGTTTTTTCCGCATAGACGGCCCAACCTTCCATGTATCCGCTGAATGACATGACGCTCCGCACCGGATCCCTGTCCGATTTC
>JAIRTJ010000129.1 GCA_031254995.1 Eubacteriales Family XIII. Incertae Sedis bacterium | reverse complement strand
TCCTGCCTTCAAATCGCCGCGACGCCGCTTGTTTCGACGCGTCTCCGATTCGACGCAACCCCCTGTTCATCGGGACTCCGCGTCCCTGAGCTTTTCCAATTTCCATACTTTCTCGTTGTATTCCAAAATGGTGCGATCCGCGAAAAACACGCCCGCGTTGGCAGTGTTTGTCGCAGCCTTGCGTCGCCACGCGTCGCCGTCGCGATAGACCCGCATCATCTCGGCGTAGGCCCGGTCATAGGATTCGAAATCGCGCAACAGAAAATACTTGTCCGCCCTCTCGCAGTTGCTCTCCAACAGCGAATTGTACAGATCGTAAAACTGCCGTTCGGCGCCCACGGGCAACGTGCCGTTGATAAGCGAATCGAGCACCCGCTTGATATCGGCGCTCTGTTCGCAAACGGCTCGCGGATCGTATCCGCCGTATCTCTCGATGCGTTCGATGTCCTCCACGCGCGCTCCGAAGATGAAGATGTTTTCCTCTCCCACGGCGTCGAAGATCTCCGCGTTCGCCCCGTCCATAGTGCCGATGGTCACGGCGCCGTTCAGCATGAATTTCATATTGCCCGTACCGGAAGCCTCCAAGCCCGCGGCGGAAAGTTGCTCGCTGATATCCGTGGCGGGCACGAGAAATTCCGCTTCCGAAACGCCGTAATTCTCGATGAACACCACCTTCAGAATGTGCTTCGTGTCGGGATCGTTGTTGATCATCCGTCCAACGGCCAGAATGAGACGAATGATCTCCTTCGCCCTGTAATACCCCGGCGACGCCTTCGCGGCAAACAGGAAGGTGGCCGGCGTCACGTCCGCGGACGGATCGGCCTTGAGCCGGTAATACAGATGGAGGATGTGCATGATCTTCAGCAGCTGTCTCTTGTATTCGTGAAGGCGTTTCGCCTGCGTATCGAAAGCCGTGTCGGGATCGATTTCGTCGCCCTGCTTCTTGTACAGGTGATCTCTCAGCCTGATCTTGTTCGCCCGTTTTACCTCCGCGAAATCCCGCAGGAAATCCTCGTTTCCGATCAATTCGCGCACCTTGTCCATCTCGCGGTAATCCTTCAGGAATCCGTCGCCGATATAATCCTCGATGAGCCGCGTCAAGGGCATATTCGCCTTCGCCAGCCAACGCCTGTGCGTAATGCCGTTCGTGATGCCCAGAAACTTGTCGGGAAACAGGATGTAGAAATCGCGAAACGTCCGCGTTCGTATGATCTCTCCGTGAAGCTGCGAAACGCCGTTGACCTTATTGCATACGGCGATGCAGAGATTTGCCATGCGAATCTCGCCGTTTGCGATGATCGCCAACTGATTCAACTTGTCGCGATCTCCGGGCCACTTTTCCCATATCTTGTCGCGAAACAAGCCGTCGATGACCGTGATGATCTTGTGTATGCGCGGGAGCAAGATTCGGAACATCTGTTCGTTCCAGCGTTCAAGCGCCTCGTTCATGATGGTGTGGTTCGTATAATTGAACATCCTCGAAACGATGTCAAACGCCTCGTCCCATTGCATATCCTCGTCGTCCATGAGGATGCGGATCAATTCCGGTATAGCGACGGTGGGATGGGTGTCGTTTATCTGTACCGTATAATAGTCCGGAAGGGTATGCAGATCCCCGTAGTGTTTCTTGTGGCGATTGACGATGAACTGCATTGAAGCGGATGTAAAGAAATAGAACTGTTTGAGCCTGAGCTGACGACCCTGCTCGTGGTTGTCCTCAGGATAGAGCACCTGAGAAACGGCCGTCGCCAAGGCGCTTTCCTCCACCGCCTTCGCATAATCCCCCTTGTTGAAATGTTGCATGTCCAAGTCCGACTTGCCGCGCGCGCTCCACAGGCGAAGGGTCGCGGGCATGCGGCTCTCGTATCCGATCACGGGATAGTCGTAGGGATAGGCGATGACCGAGTTGTAATCGGTGTGATTGATCTTCAATCCCCTATCCGTCCAAATCTCCTCGATATGTCCTCCGTATTTGACCTCAACCTTGTCTTCCGGTCGAGGAACTTCCCATATGCTTCCGTTTTCCAGCCAATTGTCGTCCTCTTCCGTCTGTTCCCCGTCGGAAAACTTCTGTTTGAACAGCCCGTGCTCGTAGCGGATGCTGCATCCCGTGACGGGCATGTCCAACGTGGAGAGCGAATCCAAGAAACAGGCGGCAAGTCGCCCCAATCCGCCGTTGCCCAGACCTGCGTCGCTTTCCTGCTCTTCGATGTCCTCGAGATCGAGACCCAATTCCGCGAGCGCGTCGCGATAGTTTCGCAGAAGTCGGAGATTGATCATATTGTTGACCAATGCCCGTCCCATGAGAAATTCCGCCGACAGATAGTACAGTCGCTTGATGCCCTGCTCCGCCACCTGCTTGTTGGCGTCGGCCCATCTGACCATGATCAATTCGCGAACGCTCAGCCCCACTGCCTGATAGATCTCGTCCTTTGTGGCTTCGTCAAATGTGAGACCGAATGTCCGCTTGAGCTTATTGACGATCTCCTCTTTGATCTCTTCCTTGTCCGGCCCGTCTTTTTCGTATCCCGATTCCGCCATACAGCCTCCTTTATCGCCTCGCAAAAACACCCGCGTCGCCCGACGCGATGATTCATCCGTCGCGCCGCTTTCGCTCCTCCCGGCGCGTGAATTTTTCATATGACGGATTCATACAGAGCCTTATACCGTTCCGCCGATTGAGAAAAACCGTTGTCTTTTAGCATAGCATTTTTTTTCAAACGCCGCAATATCGGTTTGTCCCGATAAACGGAGAGCGCCAATCCGATGACATGCAACATGTCGTGCGCGTTGAACGCGCCGAAGGAAAATCCGTCTCCCGTCTTAGTGTACCGATTGTACGGAGAAACCGTGTCCGCAAGCCCTCCCGTCTCCCGAACGATGGGCAACGTCCCGTACCTCTGCGCGATCATCTGCGAGAGGCCGCAAGGCTCGAATTGAGACGGCATGAGCAGGAAATCGCCGCCGGCGTAGATCCGATGCGCCATATCCTCATCATATCCTATGTAAATACCGGATTTTTTAGGATATTTTTCCGCAATATAATTGAAGAAATCCACGTACTTCCCGTCTCCGTCGCCGAGCAAAACAAAGGCGACGTCTTCCTTCAACAATTCCTCCAGCACGTATTGAACCAAGTCCAAACCCTTCTGCGCCGTAAGGCGGTTCACCATGCAGATGACCGGATCGCGCAGGCGGATGCCCAAGTCGAATTCGCTGCGAAGCGCCTTTTTGTTCTCAGCCTTGCCCGCCAACGCGCCGGCGCCGTATCGTTGCGCGATCGCGGGATCCGTCTCGGGGTTGAATTCCTCCGTGTCTATGCCGTTTACGATGCCCGACAGATCGTTTCGACGAGCGAAGAGTATGCCCTCCATGCCCATGCCGAAATACGCGTTTGTGATCTCCTTCGCATAGGTGGGGCTTACGGTGGTGATCTTGTCCGCAAACACGAGCGCGGCTTTCATCATATTCGCGCAACCGTGCGCTTCCAGAAATTCGGACGTGTAATACCTCTTGGGGATGCTCAGGAAATCCTGCATCGTCTCAAAGCTCATCGCGCCTTGGAATTTGATATTGTGAATCGTGAAAATCGACTTTGGCGCGACGGAAAGACCGCGCCTTATCTTCAAAAGCATCGGAATCATGCCCGTATGCCAATCGTTGCAGTGAATGATGTCGGGCTTGAAATCGATGAGCGGCAGAGCCGCCAACACCGCCTCGCAAAAAAACAGGTATTGTTCGGATTCCGCGTCGCCTCCCCGGGACACCGGCCCGCCGAAATAGTCCTCGTTGTCGATGAAATAATACGTCACGCCGTTTCTTTTCGCCTTTTGGACGCCGAGATACTTGTCGCGCCAACCGAGTTTGACTCCGGATACGGCCACGGTCTCGAGTTCGTCTTCGAAGAGTTGCTTGACGCGGCTGTGCTTTGGGATCATGACAGCGGCGTCCGCGCCCGCCCGAATCAGAGCGCGCGGCAGAGCGCCGACCACATCCGCCAGGCCGCCCGTCTTAACGAAGGGCATCGCCTCCGAAGCGACTATGAGAGTCCTCATACCATCGCCCCCTTGCGAATGACCACGGGGAATTCCTCGTTTCCGATGAGCCGACTCCTGTTGCGAACACTCACGTTCTTGTCTATGACCACGTATTGCAATTCGGCGTTGTCGTTCACCTCCGTGGAGGGCAGGAGAATGCTGTTTTTGACGCTCGCGCCCTTTCCCACGTATACGCCTCGGAACAGGATGCTGTTTTCGACATTGCCCTCGATGATGCACCCGTTGGCCACGATGCTGTTTCTCACGCAGGACGCGCCGATATACTTCGCGGGAACCTCGTCCTTCACCTTCGTGAATATCCGGTTTTCGCCGCGAAACAGAGTCTTCTGCAATTTCGTGTCGAGAAAGTCCATGTTCGCCTTGTAATACGCGGCGACGGAATGCATTCGGCCGACGTAGCCCTTATGTTCGAAGCCCATGACCTTCAAGCGTCCCAAATTTCCGCGTATCAAATCTCTCACGAAATCGTATTCTCCTCTGGCGATGCTCTCCTCCACGAGATAGATGAGGATGTCCTTGCGAATGATATATGTGTCCATGCTCACTTTGTCGAGGGAGGACAGACCGGGATTGACCTCTATGTCCGTAACGACGTTCTTCTTGTCCGTCTTGATGCGTATGTCGGCGTATCGATCGCCGGCGTAGGTCTCCGCGGACAGACGGTTGAATAGGATGGTCAGGTCGGAACCGTTCTCCTCGTGGAATCGCATCATGTCGTCGAATACGAGATTGAAGATGGTATAGGATCCCGTGAGAATACAATACTCCTGTTTGGCGCGCCGGATGTAATCCATGCTGCCTTTAAGCGCGTCCACGAGACCTCGATAGATGCCGGGGTTGTCCCTGTTCGCGTAGGGCGTGAGGATAAAGAGTCCGTCGCTCTTCCTCGAGAGATCCCACGCCTTTCCGGAACCGAGATGATCCATCAGCGAATTGTAATTTCGATTTGTGATCACGGCCACGTTTCTGATGCCAGTATTTACCATATTTGACAGCGGAAAATCTATGACGCGATAACGCCCGCCGATGGGCAACGCGCCGACAGCCCGCAACTCTACCAATTCCCGCAAATTGATGATCTGCTCTCCCGCGTAGATCATGCCGAAGGCTTCCCGAATCATCCTATTCACCTCCTTTCAACGCCGCGCGACGAGAGGCCGGAGACGGTTTTTTCGCGGCGTTTGCCGTTTCCTTCGTCTTCGCGTTGCGCGCTTTCCCGTCCTTGGCTTTCCGAGACCCGCCCGCGCGGTCGTCGACTTGATCGCGCGCGGTCTTCAATACCGCGACCCCGCAACCGACCTGTTTTCCCGGCTCCACGACGGCTCCGTTTCTGATGACGCACTTCTTGCCCAAGACGGTGATCTTGTTGTTTGCGGCGCGCTCCTCGCCTACCTTCGCGCGCTTGCCTATGTCCGCTTCCTCATCCACGATGCTCATATGCACGCGGCTGCCCTCGCCCACGCGAGTTTCGGCCATGATGATGCTGTCCTGCACGATCGCGTCCTTCTCCACGGTGACGCCCGACGAGAGGATGCTGTTGATCACAGAGCCGTAGATATAGCAACCCTCTGAGACGATGCTGTTCTTGATCTCCGCGCCGTAGTCCACGTAATGCGGCGGCTCGTTGGGATTTCGCGAGAATATGCGCCACGGATCGTCGTAGAGATTCAGCGGCGGAAAATCCTGCAACAGCTCCATATTCGCGTCCCACAGGGAGCGTACGGTGCCGACATCCTTCCAATAGCCCTTAAACTCGTAAGCGTAAAGCTTCTCGTCGTTCGCCAACATGGCGGGTATGATATTCTTGCCGAAATCGTTTGAAGAATCGGGATCGTTCGCGTCGGCGATCAGGTACGACTTGATCTTCTCCCACTGAAAGGCGTATATGCCCATGGACGCCAGATTGCTCTTGGGCTTTTCCGGTTTTTCCTCGAAGTCGAGCACGCGCAACTCCTTGTCCGTATTCATGATGCCGAAGCGAGACGCCTCCTCGATGGGTACGGGGATGACGGCAATCGTCGCGTCCGCGCCCTTCTCGATGTGCGCGCGAATGAGCCAACTGTAATTCATCTTGTAAATGTGATCCCCCGACAGGACGATCAACACCTCCGGATCGAACTGATCCGCGAAATATATGTTTTGATAGATGGCGTTGGCGGTGCCGGAATACCATTTCCCGGACTTGCCCTTGACGTAGGGAGGCAGGACGAAGGCCCCGCCGGACATCGTATCCAAGTCCCAAGGAGAACCGGCGCCGATGTAGGTGTTCAATTCCAAGGGCTGATACTGCGTGAGAATGCCCACCGTATCTATGCCCGAATGAATGCAGTTTGACAGGGGAAAATCTATGATTCTGTATTTGCCGCCGTAGGTTACGGCGGGTTTCGCTCGTTGATCCGTCAACACCCCCAAGCGACTGCCCTGTCCGCCGGCCAGAAGCATGGCGACAATCCGTTTCTTTCTGTACATAAGGATCCACCTTCTTTCGCAGATTCCGCGCAACAATACCGTTCAAACGCCGCCGTCAGCCGAGGATCCGTCCGAAGCGTCCCCCGGCGACCGAGCAAGCGCGTCATTCAAAACGGCCTCATCCTCGCGTCATATCATTTCTCGTTCGGCCTCGCGCCGCCCTTAGATCTCTCCGTTTTGCCCGTAAACGAATAGTACAAGGCGGACAGCGGCGGCAACGTCATGCCGGCCCCGTTTGAAAATCCGTTCAAATGCATTTGCTTCGATCGAATGCGGGAGGCGACGGGCGTTCCCTCTCCGCCGTAAACGACCTTGTCGCTGTTCAGCAACAGTGACAGCGTGCCCGGCTCCGGAAGCGCAACGCAGTATCCTTCCCTCCGCACGGGCGTAAAATTGAACACGCAGACCAACCGGCTCCTGCCGCTGCTGCGCAGAAAGGCGAATACGCTGTTTTCCCGATCATCCACATTGAGCCAGGTAAACCCATCCCAACTGTCGTCGGCGCCGAAAAAGGCGTTGCGCCGTCGATAGCAGGCGTTTAGGTCTCGCACAAAGGACTGCACGCCCCTGTGCGCGTCAAAATCCAAGAGCAGCCAATCCAATTCCTTCTTGTAATCCCATTCGATGAACTGCGCGAACTCGTCTCCCATGAACATCAGTTTCTTGCCCGGATGCGCGAACATATAGGCGTACAGAGTCCGGAGCGAGGCGAATTTTTCATTGTAATTTCCGTACATCTTATCGATCATGGACGCCTTCCCGTGGACGACCTCGTCATGGGAATAGGCGAGAATGAAGTTTTCGCTGAACGCGTAATACATCGAGAAGGTCATCTTGTCGTGATTCCCGCCCCGAAAATACGGGTCCGTCCGCATGTAGTCCAACGTGTCGTGCATGAAGCCCATATTCCACTTGAACGTGAAGCCCAAGCCGCCGTCGAAGGGCGGTCGCGTGACCAACGGAAAATCCGTCGACTCCTCCGCAACGGTGAAACTGCCCGGGAAATTCGAAAGGACGGACGCGTTGAGCTGTTTCAAGAAGGCCTCCGCCTCGTAATCGATATTTCCGCCGTCATTATTCGGGACGAAGCCGCCGTCGCGCCCGTAATCGAGATAGAGCATGGAGCTGACCGCGTCGACGCGTATGCCGTCAAGATGATACATGTCCATCAAGAGCGTCGCGGAGGAGA
>JAIRTJ010000103.1 GCA_031254995.1 Eubacteriales Family XIII. Incertae Sedis bacterium | reverse complement strand
CCGAGACGGCATCGTGATTCACGAGGGCAAGATTTCCTCGTTGAGGCGATTCAAGGATGATGTGAAGGAGGTCGCCGCAGGTTACGAGTGCGGCATCGGCGTCGAAAACTACAACGATGTAAAGGAAGGCGACATAATTGAAGCCTTTACAATGGAAGAGATAGAGCGTTGAAATGACGAGAAGAAATTACAGGGGCGGACGTATCGGCGAGGAGATCAAGCGAATCATAAGCGAGATGTTGTTGCGCGAATTGAAGGATCCCGCGTTTTCCGGCTTCGTCAGCGTTACCGATGTGCGAGCTGCGGACGACGGTTCTTACGCGACCGTCTATATCACCATGTTGGGATCGGATCCCAACGCGGAGACGGCGGCGGAAGAGCGCAAGGAAGTGATGCGCGCGTTCGAACGCGCGAAAGGATTGATACGCAGGGAGATCGGTGCGCGCATACAGCTCAGGCGCACGCCGGAATTGCGTTTCCTCTTTGATACTTCGAGCGAATACGGCAGACATATCGAGGAATTGATCGGCTCTTTGGATATCTCGGACGCATCGGAGGAATCGAATGAGATCCCCGAGGACGAACCCCTTGCGGAGACGGATGTCGACGAGAGGAGAAAAAACATCGCGGTACCGGACTTGGCCGAGATTTTGACGAAAGCCGACGTCGTCCTTCTCTTTACGCACGAAAATATGGACGGCGATACGCTCGGCTCCGCTGTCGCCCTGTGTCTCGCGCTGAGAAGTTTGGGAAAAGAGAGTTTCGCGGTGGTCGACGAAAAGATACCCGACAACATTCTGTTCATCGAGAACGGTTGCGTTCGCGAGATCTCGGAGCTCGAAACGACGTTTTTGTCCGAAAAAACCCCATATCTTGCGATCATGTCGGACGTCGGGGAGACGGAACGGTTGGGGCGGCGCGCGTCCTTGTTCCGAAATGCGGAAAAGACCGTTTGCATCGATCATCATGTGTCGAGCAAGGCGGTTTGCGATTACAATCTCATCGATGCGAAGGCAGCCGCTTCGGCCGAAATCGTCTTCGAACTCATCGAAGCGCTCGGTGTTCCCGCAGACGCTCGAATAGCGGAGGCTATTTACGTCGGCCTGGTCACTGACACGGGACGTTTTCAGTACGCGAACACAACCGAAAAGACGCACCTCATCGCGGCGACGCTGTTGCGCAGAGGCGTAAGTCCCGCCAAGGTCTCGGTCGAGATATATCAAAATTTCCGTCCGGAGAAACTGTATCTGGAGAATGCGGTGATGGGAACCTTTCGCACCGTTGCGAACGGCAAGGGCGTCGTTGCGTATATGACGCGGGAAATGCTCGCGCAGACGGGCGCGATGGATGAGGAAACGGAAGGAATCGCCGAGAAATTGCGTGCGATAAGGGGCGTGGAGGTCTCGGTATTTCTTCGAGAGACGGACGATGGCAAGACGAAGGGCAGCATGCGCGCGAAATCCTATTACGACGCAGCCGCACTTGCCGAGAGATTCGGCGGCGGCGGGCATATTCGCGCTGCGGGTTTTTCATCGGAACGTCCGCTTGCGGAGTTGACAGCCGAAATTACGAGGATATTGAGCGATACGCTCCGATAAGGGATGAATTTGAGGAGCGGAATTGCAGACAGCGGAATCATCGTCTTCCGAAAGCCCGCCGGCATTACGTCGCACGACGCGGTGAGTATCGTTCGACGCCTCACGGGTCTGCGACGCGTCGGGCACACGGGAACTCTCGATCCGATGGCGACGGGAGTCCTTCCCATCTGTATCGGTCGCGCGACGCGAGTGATCGAATTCATGGACATAAACGGCTCTCCCGATGCAAAATCCTATCGTTGCGAGATGAAATTGGGCGCAGTCAGCGATACGCAGGATATTTGGGGAACGGTGACGCAGAGCGCGCCTCCCGGGGACTTGCCTGACGCCGACGCAATTTGCGACGCGCTGAAGTCCATGGAGGGAAAAGGGACGCAGACGACGCCGCTTTATTCTGCGGCAAAATACAGAGGGAAGCCCCTTTACGCCTACGCCAGGGCGGGAACGCCTCTGCCTGAAGACGCGCGGAAAGAACGCGATATTCATATAAATCGAATTGTCATAAGGGAAATCGACCTCGCGAATGCTTCCGTGCGTTTCGACATCGATTGTTCCGCAGGCGTATATATTCGAACGGTCTGTTGCGACGTCGGACGCAAACTTGGTTGCGGCGCGGTGATGAGCGCGCTCGTCCGCACGAGGAGTTGCGGATTTCGCATCGAGGAAAGCCATGGACCGGATGAACTCGAATCCATGCAGGGCAGTCTCCCTGTATTGCCTGCTGACAGCGCTCTCGGCGATTTGCCGGCCGTCGTCTTGGACGATGCCGCCGCAAGAACATTTCAGAACGGCGGGAGCATCTCGATGAACTCATATGAGAACGTCAGCGGGCCGCGTCAAGGCGACGTGAATGACGAGGCGGCCGTCGCGGCGAGGGAGGGTTTCTCTCGCGTGTACGCGGACTCGCGTTTCATCGGTATCGCGAAGTGCGAAAGGGGCGTGTTGAAACCGCGCAAGGTGATCTCGGAATGAAGCTGTTTCGCGCCATGGAGGAAATAAAGGGCATTCCTCCCACAGCAGTCGCCCTTGGCAATTTCGACGGCGTTCACAGGGGACACGCGGAACTCATCGCGCGCATCGTTCGGCTCGCGCGCGAACGAGGGTTGAAAAGCGCGGTATTCACGTTTTCCAACCACCCGCAGAATGTTATTACGGGCAGAAACGTCGTGCGCCATATAGTTTCGCCGGAGGAGAAAATCGAGATCATACGTTCGATGGACGTCGACTTTCTTTTTTCGGCGCCTTTCGACGCTTTGTTTCGATCCATGTCGCCGGAGGCGTTCACGAGAGATCTCCTGGTCGACCGATTGAATGCCGCCGCGGTCGGTTGCGGGTTCAATTACCGATTCGGCAAAGACGCCGCGGGGACTACGGTGTGCCTCGAGGAAGCTGCCGAGCGAGAGGGTTTTCGCGTCGAGG
>JAIRTJ010000123.1 GCA_031254995.1 Eubacteriales Family XIII. Incertae Sedis bacterium | reverse complement strand
GGGAATTTGCAACGGTTTTCAGGCGTTGATCAAATTGGGGCTCCTGCCGCACGGACGCATCGCGGATCCTGATGAAAACGCGCCCGCGCTCACGTACAACACCATCGGGCGGCATGTGTCCAAGATCGTCGCGACGCGGGTGAGTTCAGTCTTGTCGCCGTGGCTCATGAGGGCGGAAGTCGGGGACGTGTTCCTGACGCCCGTGTCGCACGGCGAAGGCAGATTCGTCGCGGACGACGGGATCTTGGCGCGGTTGAAGGAGAACGGACAGATCGCGACGCAGTACGCGGATCGCGAGGGCAGGCCGACGATGGATCCGAAGTTCAATCCCAACGGCAGTTGCTTGGCGATCGAGGGAATAGCGTCCCCCGACGGTCGCGTCTTCGGGAAAATGGGTCACGCGGAGCGCGCCGGCTTCAATTTATACAAAAACGTTCCCGGAAACTTCGAAACAGGCATTTTCGAATCGGGCGTCGCCTATTTCGGATGACGGGACTTGTTCGCCGTCGGTCGATCTGCGGTGCGCCGAGAGCAAGGAGGACAGCATGAAAGTGGGCATAGTGATGGGAAGCAAATCCGATTATCCCGTCGTCGAGCGGGCGGAGCGGATATTGGACGCATTCGACGTGGAATACGAGACAAGGATCATTTCCGCGCATCGCACGCCCTCCGTAGCGGAGGAGTTCGCGGGCGGGGCGGAGCGAAACGGCATAGAGGTCATCATCGCGGCGGCGGGCAAAGCCGCGCATCTCGCCGGCGTCTTGGCTTCGCACACCCCTCTGCCCGTCGTAGGGATTCCCGTCAAGTCTTCGACATTGGACGGTCTGGATTCCCTGCTCTCGACAGTGCAGATGCCAAAGGGCGTGCCGGTGGCCGCCGTGGCGATCAACGGAGCCGAAAACGCGGCGCTGCTCGCGATTCAAATACTCTCGCTGAGGTACGACGAGCTGCGGGAAAAGATGCGCGCCTACAAGGAGAGCATGGAACGAGAAGTCGTGAAGGCGGACGCGGAGTTTCGAAGAGGATAATGGATACGCCGGGAGGTTTGCATGAAACGAGGAAAACAGCTCTACGAGGGTAAGGCGAAGAAGGTCTTCGCGACGGAGGATCCGGATCTTTGCATCGTTTCCTACAAAGACGACGCCACGGCCTTCAACGGGGCAAAGAAGGGGAGGATCGCGGACAAGGGCGCGGTCAACAACATGATTTCCAACATAGTGTTCGCTCTGTTGGAGGAGGCGGGCGTGCCGACGCATTTCGTGCGGCAGTTGAGCGACAGGGAAACGCTCGTGAAAAAGGTGCGCATCCTGCCCTTGGAGGTGATCGTTCGAAATACCGCGGCGGGTTCTTTCTCCAAGCGCTTCGGCGTCGAGGAGGGGAAGCCCCTCGCCGGGCCGACGTTGGAATTTTCCTATAAGAACGACGAGTTGGGCGATCCGCTGATCAACGACGATCACATATTGGCGTTGGGCTTGGCTTCGGAAGATGAGATCGCGGAGGTGCGCGTCTATGCGCATAAGGTCAACGAGGTTTTGGAGGCGTTCTTCAACGATAAGGGGCTGAAACTGATCGATTTCAAGATCGAGTTCGGCAAGACGCCCGACGGGCGCGTCATCCTCGCCGACGAAATATCTCCGGATACATGCAGGTTGTGGGACGTTGAAACGAACGAAAAGATGGACAAGGATAGATTCAGACGCGATTTGGGCAAGGTGGAAGAGACCTACCGAGCTGTGTTGGAACGGGTGCGGACATGAATGAGAACTCCTCAGGGATCGCGAGCGCGGGAGCGTTGACCTACAAGGACGCGGGTGTCGACACGAAGGAGGGCGAGCGCGCGGTGTCCCTCATGAAAGCCCACGTAAAAAGGACGCTGAACGCGGATGTCCTCGGCGGCATCGGCGGTTTCGGCGGCTTGTACAATCCGAATATCGAGGGCGTGAAATCCCCCGGGTTGGTGGCGGGTACCGACGGCGTGGGCACGAAATTGAAGATCGCGATCCTCATGGACAAACACGACACGGTGGGTCGCGACTTGGTCGCCATGTGCGTGAACGACGTGCTCTGCCAGGGCGCTCGTCCGTTGTTTTTTCTCGATTATATCGCGACGGGCAAGGTGCGCGCGGAGAAGATCGCCGAGATCGTCAAAGGCGTCGCCGACGGTTGCGTATTGAGCGGTTGCGCTCTCATCGGCGGCGAGACGGCGGAAATGCCCGGTTTCTACGCCGAGGACGACTACGATATGGCGGGTTTTGCCGTGGGCATGGCGGACGAGGATGAGATCATCGACGGTTCGCGCGTGAAGGAAGGGGATATCGTCATCGGATTGCCCTCGTCCGGCATTCACAGCAACGGGTATTCCCTCGTGCGAAAGGTCTTTTTCGAGGACGCGGGCATGAGTGCGGATGATCGCATAGACGGCCTGTCCGGCACGCTCGGGGAGGTCTTGCTGACTCCGACGCGCATTTACGCGAAACCGGTCGGCGCGTTGCTGTCGCGCGCGTCGGGAGGTCGCTTCGCCGAAACATCGTCTGACGGATCTCCCGCGCGCGACGCTCGGATCGGTCGGCCGACGGGCATGGTTCATATTACGGGCGGAGGTTTTTACGAGAATATACCGAGGATATTGCCCAAGGGTCTCGGCGCGAAGATAGACCGCGACGCGTGGGACAGGCCGCCTGTCTTCGATGTGCTCATGAAGTGCGGAGACATCGCGGAGCGGGACATGTTCGCCGCCTTTAACATGGGCGTCGGATTCATGATCGTCGCGCGCGAAGCGGACGCGGCCGGGGCGCTTGCGATCCTGCGGGAATCGGGGGAGGACGCGCGCGCGATCGGTTCGATCGTCTCAGGCGAAGGCGTGCAAATCTCGGGGACTGAGAAATGAGGGCGAAGATCAATCTCTCCGTATTGGTTTCCGGAGGCGGCAGCAATTTGCAGGCGATTTTGGACGGCATCGATTCGGGAACGATCGCCAATGCGCGCGTCGCGCTCGTTATTTCGAGCAATCCGGACGCGTTTGCCCTGACGCGAGCGAGAAAATTCGGCGTCGAGACCGCCGTCGTAAGCGCGGCGATATTCCCTCGCGAATCGCGGCGAACGGAGAGGATGTCGGAATTGCTTTCGAAGGCGAAGACGGATGCGATCATACTCGCGGGTTACATGAGCATCCTGCCCGCCGAGATCGTCAGGGCTTACGAAGGGCGGATTTTGAATATCCACCCCTCGCTGATCCCAAGGCACTGCGGCAAAGGGTATTACGGAAAGCGCGTACACCGGGCGGTTTTGGACGCGGGGGATTCGGAGAGCGGCGCGACGGTGCATTTCGTGGATGAGGGAGTCGATACGGGCGAGATCATTTTGCAGAGAAAAACGCCGGTGCTCCCGGGAGATACGGTCGATGCCCTGGCGGCTCGCGTATTGAAAGTCGAGCATGAGATCATCGTTGAAGCCGTGGCTCGGACGTGCGCGACGCTCAGCGAACGAAACGCGGAGGAATCGGCCGGCGGAGCGGATGACGGAACCGGCTGACGGGAGAGCGGAGGAATTGTCGCTGGCAGAGCAAGAATGAGATTTAAACAAAAATGTTGAAATGTTGAAAGGATGGAAAAGTATGCGAGCATTGATCAGCGTATCGGACAAGACGGGCGTTGTTGAGTTTGCCAAGGAATTGGCGGCTTTGGGAACGGAGATCATCTCCACGGGCGGCACGAGCAAGGCCCTGGCGGAGGCGGGCGTGAACGTCGTCGGCGTCTCCGAAGTAACGGGGTTTCCCGAGTGTCTCGACGGACGCGTAAAGACGTTGCATCCGTCGATTCACGGCGGCATATTGGCCATGCGCGACAGGGAATCGCACATGAGGCAGCTTTCCGAGCTGGGGATCGGGCCGATCGACATCGTGGTCATCAACCTCTATCCGTTCAAGGCGACCATCATGAAGCCGGGCGTCGCGTTGTCCGATGCGATCGAAAACATAGACATCGGCGGCCCGACCATGCTCCGCTCCGCGGCGAAGAACCACAGGGATGTCGTCGTCTGTTGCGACCCCGCCGATTACGGACAGATACTCGCGGAATTGAAGGAAAGCGGCGGTGTCTCATACGAGGCGAAATACCGCTTGGCTCTGAAGGTTTTCGAGCATACGGCGGCCTACGACGCCATGATCGCGGACTACCTCCGAGAGGTGCGCGATATTCCGCTCCCCGCAAATCCCACGTTCGCCTTCGAACGCGTGCAGAGCCTGCGCTACGGCGAGAATCCTCATCAGAAGGCGGCATACTATCGCGAGATCAGCCCTTGGTCCGGCGCGTTGGTCAACGCGAAGCAGCTTCAAGGGAAGGAATTGTACTTCAATAATATCAACGACACGAACGGGGCGATG
>JAIRTJ010000087.1 GCA_031254995.1 Eubacteriales Family XIII. Incertae Sedis bacterium | reverse complement strand
CGTATCATGAAGCGTTTCGTCCTTCTCTTGTTCGCGTCGCAGACGCAGATCTGCGCCGTGCCGATGGGTTTCTCATCGCTGCCTCCGTCGGGTCCCGCGACACCCGTCACGGATACGCCGATGTCGGCTTTCGCCCTTTTTCGCGCGCCTTCGGCCATAGATACGGCAGTTTCCTCGCTGACCGCGCCGAAGGTCTCGATCAGCTCGGCGGGCACGTCGAGCTCGGAGATCTTCGACTCGTTGGCGTAGACGACAAAGCCGCAGACAAACGATTTCGAGACGCCGGGAATCGCGATCAACTCGGACGCGAACAAACCGCCCGTGCAGGATTCCGCAGAGGCAAGGGTGATGCCTTGCGCCGTCAGTTTTTTTGCAACGACGGCGGGAAGGCTTTCGTCTTCGTCGCTGTACAAGAATTTGCCGACGAGAGCCCGCACTTCCGCTTCCGTCGCTTCGATGGCCGCAAACGCTTCTTCTTCCGTTCTTCGCTTGGACGCGATGCGCAGGGAGCATTCGCCTTCCTTCGCATAGGTGGCGACGGTCGGATCCGTCTGCCCGTCGATGATCGGCGAAAGTCGCGATTCCAAAGAGGATTCCCCTATGCCGTAAAACCGCAGTATCTTGCATCGAATCACGCTGCCCGTCCTGTTTTGAAGAAACGGCAGGACAGCCTTTTCGAACAGATGTTTCATCTCCCTCGGAGGCCCCGGCAACGCGACGATGATCTTTCCGTCCCGTTCGAATGCAAATCCGGGAGCGGTCCCGACGTCGTTGAAAAACACGGTCGCGCCTTCGGGAATCAGGGCTTGCTTTCGATTGTTGTCGGTCATCTCGATGCCCGTTTTTCGAAAGAACTCCTCGATGGAGGAGAGGACGCCTGCATCGAGGACGAGCGCCGCGCCCACGGTCTCCGCGATGACCTCCTTCGTGAGATCGTCCTGCGTGGGTCCCAAACCGCCTGTGGCAATCACCAAATCCGTCTCGGCCAAGCAACGCTTCAGCGCATCTTTCATGCGTCCCGGATTGTCGCCCACCGTGAAGTGGTACAGGACATCGACCCCCTGCAACTGCAGTTGCGCGGACAAGTAGGCGGCGTTCGTATTGACGATCTGTCCGAACAGCAGTTCGGTTCCTATCGTAAGAATGGTTGCGTTCATATATCTCTTCTTTCCCGACGACGTCCCGGACGTCGCATATCCAAACTTGCCGGATGCGCCATTTGCGCATTACGCGACGAAAATCGACGAACCGCATGTCTCGCGAACGGCGTTCACCTCGACGCGAATACGCTGCGATTTTTGATCATGTATTCGACTCCGGAATAGACGGTCAGCGCCACGGCGATCCACAGCATGATGCGATCAAACGGAAAACCGATCAAGGCAAAAGGCCAATTGCGCAACAGTACGGCGGCGATGGCGATCATCTGCGCTGCGGTCTTCCATTTGCCCGACGCGCCGGCCGCGATGATGACGCCCTCTCCTGCGGCGACCGACCTCAACCCCGTGATCATAAATTCGCGCGCGAGTATAACGATGACCATCCAACTCGCGATCTCGCCCAGTTCCGTCAGGCACGCCAAGGCGGAGACGACGAGCAACTTGTCCGCGAGCGGATCCATCAGCTTCCCGAAATTCGTGACGAGATTCTTCTTTCGCGCGATATATCCGTCCAATGCGTCCGTAGCCGCGGCCGCAATGAAAATTCCCGCCGCCGCATAGGAATAACCATTGAGCAGGAATGCGACAAATACGGGAATCAGGGCGATCCTGATCATCGTAAGCGTATTAGGTACGTTCATATCTTCAATCTCCATTCTCGCGGTTCGCCGCGCATCGCGAGTATTCTCGGACGAATTCGATCTCTAACGGTCGACGACCGTTCCGATTATATCATAATCCATGGCATCCGTGATCTTTACGTTCACGAAATCGCCGGCGCGGATCCCTTCATCACCGGTGAATATCACGGCGTTGTCGATCTCGGGAGCGTCAAAGGTCGCGCGCCCCGCGAAGACGCCGTCGCCTTCCGAGTCCTCCGTCAGAACGCGCAGAGTCTTCCCGACCAAGCGGCGATTATTTTCCAACGAGATGTCGAGTTGACGCAGCATGAGGCGTTCTCTGCGCTCCTGCGCGATCTCGCGCGGGATTTGGTCGTCCATTTCGGCCGCAGGCGTTCCTTCCTCCGAGGAATAGGCAAAGACGCCCATGCGTTCAAAGCGATTTTTTTCGATGAATTCCTCCATCTCGCGAAAATCATCGTCGCTTTCCCCCGGGAATCCGGTCATGAGAGTCGTTCGTATCGCGATACCCGGAATCCTCTCTCTCAGGGTCGCGAGGGTTCGCTCGATGCCGGCGCGAGTCGAACGGCGATTCATGCGCGAAAGGACGCTGTCAACGCAATGTTGCAGGGGAATGTCTATGTACGAGCAGATCTTGTCCTCGCGCGCCATGACGTCGATAAGCTCGTCCGTAATTCTCTCCTCGTAACAGTACATGAGACGTATCCATTCGACTCCCTCCGTCTCGCATAGGCGCGTCAGCAAGGACGGCAAGGCGTATTTCCCGCAGAGGTCGAGGCCGTAGGCGCTGACGTCCTGCGCTATGAGGATGATCTCCTTCGCGCCTTCTTTCGCGAGCCGCTCCGTCTCTCTCGCGAGTTCCTCCGAGGGAACGCTTCGATATCGACCGCGTATGAGAGGAATGGCGCAGTAGGCGCAACGATTGTCGCAACCCTCCGCGATTTTCAGGAAGGTCGTCGCGCGCGGCGCCGGAGCGAAGCGAGGGCCGAGAAGCAGACCTTCTTCTCCCGATGCGAAGACTCGATTTCGCGCGCCGCCTCCGTTCTGATCGGGCAAATCCGGACGCGCATCCTCCTGCGCGAGAGCCTTCACGATCTCGGGCAATCTCGCGTAATCGTTTACGCCCATGATCGCGTCAGCTTCCGGAAGTTCCTCGGAAAGCTCGTCCGCGTAGCGTTGCGCGAGACATCCGCTCACGATGAGTTTCTTTCCGGATTCCCGGCAAGGGGCAAATTCCAATATGCGTTCGATCGATTCCCTCTTCGCTTCTTCAATGAATCCGCACGTATTGACGAGAATTATGTCCGCCTTGTCCGCATCAAACACGATCTCATGACCGGACGCCGCGAGCAGTCCGGCCGCTCGCTCCGAATCCTCCGCATTTTTAAAACATCCGAGCGTATCGAAGAAAATCCGACTCATCGACAACCTCCCGAACCGAAAACGCGCGCGCAAAACCCCTCACTCATCCTCGTCTCCGATGTCAAACGGCGGCTCATCATCCTTCGCGCGCGCTCCCGCGCCGATGAAGTTTTCGAGTTGCGTTTCGGTCATGAGTACCTTTCGCGGCTTGTTCGTGCCGTCGCTGGCCGCCACGATGCCTCGTTCCTCCATCGCGTCCACCAAGCGGGCCGCCCTGTTGTATCCGATGCGAAAACGCCGCTGTATCATGGAGACGGACGCCTGCTTCGCAGGAACGATCATCTCGACGGCGTCGCGAAACAGATCGTCTTCCTCGTCCGTCAGTTGCTCCGTCACCTCGCCGGACACGGCTTGCATGACGTCAGGGCTGTACGAGGGATCCATCTCCTTTTTGATGTAATCCGTAACCTTGTGCACCTCGCTGTCGGACACGAACGAACCCTGTATGCGCATGGGTTCGCGCGTCCCGACGGGGCTGAACAGCATGTCTCCGTTCCCGTGCAGACGTTCGGCGCCGGATTCGTCGAGTATGACGCGCGACGCGGAGTTGGAGGAGACGGAAAACGCGATGCGCGACGGGATATTCGCCTTGATGACGCTCGTCAATATGGATGCCAAGGGTTGTTGAGTCGCGACGATGAGGTGCATTCCGGCAGCCCGAGCCATGGCCGCGAGGCGAGAAATGGATTCCTGCACCTTCGCCGGCGCGATCATCATCAGATCGGACAATTCATCGATGACGATGACGATGCGGGGCAAAATATCAGCCTCTCGTCCTTCTTTGCTCAAGCGCGCGTTGTATCCGTCGAGGTTTCGCACGTTGTATTCGGCGAATTTCTTGTATCGCTCGTTCATCAGCGTGACCGCGTAGTTCAACGCGATAGCGGCTCGCTCAGGATCCGTGACGACGGGAACGAGCAGATGAGGGATATCGTTGTAGCTTTTCAATTCCACGACCTTGGGATCGATGAGGATCAACTTCACCTCGTCGGGCTTCGCTCGGTAGAGAATGCTCAACAAAATACTGTTTATGCAGACGCTCTTTCCGCTGCCCGTCGTACCCGCGATCAAGAGATGCGGCATATCGTTCAGATCCGCGATGATGCGGTTTCCGGATATGTTCTTTCCCAACACGAACGCGATTTTCGATTCCTCCGAGCGAAATTCCGGGGAATCTATGATCTCGCGCAATGTGACGAGGGTCGTGTTCGCGTTGTAGGCTTCGATGCCGACGACGGCCCGGCCGGGCATGGGGACTACGCGAACGCTCTTCACCTCTAGCTTGAGCGCCAAATCCGGTTCCAAGCTCTTTATGCTCTGTATCTTCACGCCCACGTTCGGCTCAGCTTCATACCGCGTGACGGTAGGTCCTACCGTCACGCGGATCACCTTTGCGTCCACCTTGAAATCGCGCAGAGTCTGCTCCAATTTTTGAGCCTTGTATTTCATGTCCTGCGCGTTTTCCGTGCGCGCGACCTTAGGCCCTCGATTCAGGAGGGCAACGGGCGGAAGTTTATAATCGAGCAGAGCGTCCGATTCTCCGAATCCGACGCCTGCGAATACAGACGAAGGCGCCGGGCGTTTTTCGGAAATCGCCTCGCCGCGCACGTCGTCGCCGATGTCCTCCTCCGTAAAGATCCCCTGCGGCGATCGAATGCCGTCCGTCGCCTCCCCGCTTCCCGCTCGACCGGATGCGTCCGGGGCTTCGGGTTCGCGGCGCGCATCCTCTCCGAATCCGAAGGTCGCAGCCCACCCCGTGTCCGCGTCGTCGTTCAGGCCAAGACCCGGACCGCCGCGATACGGAGGCTCCAAACCGAATCCCGTTGCGGACTCGATCCCGCTTTCCGATCCGAATCCGGGCATCGAGCCGGAAGCTTCCGATTCGAATCCCTCGCCGGTTTTCGCGCCCGTCACATGACGGTCGTCATGTTTCACCGCATCGATGATATTGGCGCGGTTGCGCCCTTGTTTCGCTCGGGAACCGCCGATTTCGACCGCGCCCCTTTCTTCGATCTCCGTTTCATCGTCCGCGTCGTCAAGTCGGCCGATCCCGAGTCGCGCGAACATGCCGCGCTTCTCCTCAAGCTCGGGTTCGGACGCGCCCCGCTCCGCCCGCGTTTTTTCTGATTCCTCTTCCAAGGCTGTCCTCTCGGCCTCTCTTCTTGCGCGCGCGTCCGCGCGACGCTCTCCGAGACGGCGAACATAGGGCGAGAGCGGGGTATTCAGCAACAGCAGGAGTGAGATCAAGAACGCGACGACGCTGAAGATGACGAGGCCGGCCTTGCCTATGAGCCGCACGAAAAACGCGCCCGCGTACATGCCGAGAAATCCCCCGTTTTTACCGTTCGCGCCGGCCTCGAACACCTCTTTGAAACCGAGATCTCCGAGGGGCGCGCTCCCTGATTTAAGATAAAAAGCGCTCTCGATAAGAAGAGCCGTGACGAATATCGCGGATGCGAATACGACGTTCCGAACATATGTTCGTGTTTCTCGACGCGCGAACAGACAAACGCCGTACGCGACAAAGGCGAACGGCAAGGCGTAGGCGATGTAACCGAAACACCCCTTTAGCAACCAAGACACGCCGTCGCCGAGCTTGCCGGCCGCGGAAAACAGGAGCGCAAACACGAGAAAAATTCCCGCGGCGATGAAGAGAATCGCGAAGATATCCCCTCTCAGTCGCGAGCGGCGCAGAGCGCTATCCGTCGAAGTATTCTTTCGCGAGGCCTTTCCGCCCGCAGTCGTCGTCTTTTTGGTCGTTTTCCTGCCGGAAGTTGCCATTATCCTGTCCGTAGATTCCTTTCCTTGAGTATTCTACCGCATTATAGCGTAGATTACAACGACGGCGCCCATCGCCCACGTATAGACGGAGAATACGAACAGCTTCTTTCCCGTGACCGCGCGAATCATCGTCTTGATCGCCGCGTAGCCCGCGACAGTCGCCGTGAGAGCGCCGACGATAATCGGCAGGAGCATTTCTCCCGCGAGACCCTCCTTCAACGCGTCGGGGATTTCCAAAACCACCGCACCCAAGACTGTCGGGATGGAGATGAGAAATGCGAATTTCACGGCCAATTCCCGAGTGAATCCCATGAATAGACCGCCGACGATGGTCGAGCCCGACCTCGATATGCCGGGAAGGAGCGCGACGGCTTGGAACAGTCCGACCGTGAACGCATTGCTGAGTTTCGCGCGCTTCAAACCCCGCTTGCCCGAGCCGATTCTCTCCGCAAAAAACAGCAAGCTGCCCGTTATGATGAGACAGACGCCGATGATCGCGACGGAGGAAAACACCTTTTCGATGTAATCGTCGAAGAGCAGGCCGACGATCGCTGCGGGAATCGTCGCAATGAGAATCATGAATCCCAGTTTCCTGTTCTCGTTCGCGTCGATCCTAAGTCCTTTTCCCGTGAAAATATCGCGGATCAATGCGCCGAATTCGAGAATCAACGCCCATAGAGTCTTCCTGTAGACGATGAACACGGCGACCAAG
>JAIRTJ010000077.1 GCA_031254995.1 Eubacteriales Family XIII. Incertae Sedis bacterium | reverse complement strand
CGACATCTACGCGGTGGGCGTTCCGTCAATCGTCATGATGTCCATCGGCTCGTTTATGATATCGGGACTCAACGCGATACTGATCGGTTACAGCGCGGCGGCCGTGGCCGTGCTCGGCGTCTATTTTCGAGTCAATTCGTTCCTGTTCATGCCCGTATTCGGACTCAATCAAGGATCTCTGCCCGTCATGGGATACAATTACGGGGCGGGAAACCGAAAGCGTCTCATGGACGCGTACAAGACCGCAGTGATGATCGCGATGTGCGTCATGGCGGCGGGCACCGCGTTGTTTTGGATATTTCCCGGGCAAATCATGCGATTGTTCAGCGCGACGCCGGAGATGATGCAACTCGGCGTACCCGCGTTGCGCATCATCAGCATTTGCTTCGTCTCCGCGGCGTTCAGCATCGTGACGACGGGCATGTTCCAGGCCTTGGCTCACGGCTTCCTGAGTATGCTCATCTCGTTGCTTCGGCAACTCATTCTCACCTTGCCCCTGACATGGCTCCTGTTGCGATATGCGGGTATAATGTTCGTATGGGCTTCGTTTCCGATCGCGGAATTCACGTCGCTGATTTTGACGTCTGTGTTCCTGAGATATATCTACAAGAAGGAGATCAGAAATCTATGAGACTGATCACATGGAACGTCAATGGTCTGCGAGCCGTCCTGAAAAAGGGGTTTCTCGATTTCTGCGCCTCGGAACAGGCTGACGCATACTGTCTGCAGGAGACGAAGATGCAGGAAGGGCAGGCGGAGGTAGGACTCGACGGGTATCGCGAATACTGGAACAGCGCCGAAAAAAAAGGCTATTCGGGGACGGCGATTTTTTCGCGCGAGGAACCCGTCTCGGCCGGTTTCGACATCGACGCAAAGGGACATGATACGGAAGGCCGATCCATCACCTTGGAATACGACGATTTCTTTCTCGTGAACGAGTACACGCCGAACGCGCAGGACGGCTTGAAGCGCATAGATTATCGCATGGCGTGGGAGGACGCGAGACGAGCCTATCTGCGCGCTCTGGATGCGCGGAAGCCCGTCGTCCTCTGCGGCGATCTGAATGTCGCCCACGAAGAGATCGACTTGAAAAACCCCAAGAGCAATCGAGGCAACGCCGGGTTTTCCGACGAGGAACGCGGAAAATTCGGGGAGTTGCTGTCCGCAGGATTTACGGACGGTTTTCGTTATTTGTATCCGGATAAGGTCGGAGCCTACACATGGTGGTCGTATCGCTTCAACGCGCGGAAAAACAACGCCGGGTGGCGCATCGACTATTTCCTCGTATCGAATCGCATTGCGGATCGGATATCCGATGTGGTATTCTTGAGCGAGGTATACGGAAGCGATCATTGCCCCGTGCGACTGGAAATTGACCTGTAAGAGCGATAACATGATGAGACTCGGCATTGACATAGGATCGACGACGGTAAAGTTCGTATTGATGAACGAAGAGGGGGAAATTCTCTTTTCCCGCTATGACAGACACATGTCCAACGTCTTCGAAAAGGTGGCGGAATTGGTCGCTGATCTGGTCGCGGCGCGGCCCGGTCTGTCCGCGAAGACCGTCATCACGGGCTCCGGAGGCCTGTCGCTGTCCGGCTTGCTCGGTGTCCCCTTCGAGCAGGAGGTGATCTGTTGCAGCAAGGCGGTGGAGACATTGATCCCGGAGACGGAAGTCGCCGTAGAGCTGGGCGGCGAGGACGCGAAGATCACGTTTTACGGCGCGGCGGTCGAGCAGCGCATGAACGGCGCGTGCGCAGGAGGCACGGGCGCGTTCATCGATCAGATGGCGATCTTGCTGAATACGGATGCCGATGGCTTGAACGAAGCCGCGAAGGGGATGAAGGTCATCTATCCCATTGCCGCGCGATGCGGCGTCTTCGCGAAGACGGACATACAGCCCTTGATCAATGAGGGCGCGGGAACGGAAGATCTGGCCGCGTCCGTATTTCAGGCCGTCGTAAATCAGACCGTCAGCGGCTTGGCCTGCGGCAGAACCATAAAGGGCAAGGTCGCTTTTCTGGGAGGTCCGCTGTCGTTCCTGTCGGAGTTGCGCAAGCGTTTTGTCGAGACACTGAGTCTGGCGGCGGAAGACGTTATTTTCCCGGAAAACGCGCGATATTTTCCGGCCGTCGGCGCGGCGATGATAGCGGATAAATACGCTCAAATTTCCGCGGACGAGTTGCTCGCCCGCTTGAATAACGCCGATCCGGCCATGTTGCACGAGACGAAGCGCACGCCGCCGCTCTTCGCGGATTCCGACGAGTATGACGCTTTTCGCGAGCGACATGCGCGCGACAGGGCGCGGCGAAAGGACATACGAGAAGCCAAGGGAAAGATATTTCTGGGCATAGACGCAGGTTCCACCACGACGAAGGTCGTTGCGATCGACGAGGACAAGAATCTGCTCTGCTCGTTTTACCGCGGAAACGAGGGAAATCCCGTCGAGGTCACGAAGACGATGTTGCGGGAATTGTACGACCTCATGAACGAGGACGCCTTCATAGCCAATGCCGTCGTCACGGGCTACGGCGAAGGGCTGATCAAGGCGGCTTTTCACGCGGACATGGGCGAGATCGAGACCATCGCTCATTATCGCGCCGCGCAGTTCTTCCTGCCGGGCGTCGATTTCATCCTCGACATCGGCGGGCAGGACATGAAGTGCATGAGGATTCGCGACGGCGCCATATACAGCATCATGCTGAATGAAGCTTGTTCATCGGGCTGCGGCTCGTTCATTGAAACATATTCCAAATCTGTCAATATGGAGGTGTCCGACTTCGCTCGCGAAGCGCTTTTCGCCGAGGCGCCGGTCGATCTGGGCACCCGCTGCACCGTATTCATGAATTCCAAGGTCAAACAGGCGCAGAAGGAGGGCGCGACCATCGGCGATATCTCGGCAGGTCTCTCATATTCCGTGATCAGAAACGCCCTGTATAAGGTGATCAAATTGCGAAACGCGGAGGAGGCAGGGGACAAAATCGTCGTACAGGGCGGTACGTTCCTGAACGACGCCGTATTGCGGAGCATGGAGCGCGTCTTGGAACGAGAGGTCGCGCGGCCCGACATCGCCGGACACATGGGCGCGTTCGGCGCGGCGCTCATCGCGATGGATAACTGCGTCGAGGGCGCGGAGTCGGGCATCGCCTCGCCCGAGGATTTGGATGCGTTTCACGCGGAGAGCAGTCACGGCAGATGCAAGGGTTGCGAGAACAATTGTTTGTTGACGATCAATCGTTTCAGCGGCGGCGAGCGATTTATCACAGGCAATCGCTGCGAGCGAGGCGCCGGCGGCGAGAGCAAGAACGCGGAGATCCCCAACATTGCGGCCTACAAATACAAACGCCTTTTCGCCTACGAACCGACGCCGTCGGAGCGCGCGACTCGGGGCAGTATCGGCATTCCGCGCGTGCTGAACATGTACGAAAACTATCCGTTTTGGTTCACGTTCTTTACGCGATTGGGATTTCGCGTCGTCCTTTCGCCTCCCTCGTCGAAATCCATCTACGAGAAGGGCATGGATACGATCTCGTCGGATACGATCTGCTATCCCGCGAAGCTAGTTCACGGCCACGTCAAATGGCTTGCGGAAAACGGCATAAAGCGCATATTCTATCCGAGCGTCAATTATGAACGAGCGGAGGATGAAGACGCGGACAACCGGTACAACTGTCCCATCGTGGCCACGTATCCCGAGGTCATCGCGAACAACATGGATGACTGCCTTAGGGAAGGGGGCGTCGAATTCATGCACCCATTCCTGCCTTACGACACGGACGAGCGTCTGACGCGTCGTCTTGCCGCTGTATTTGAGA
>JAIRTJ010000066.1 GCA_031254995.1 Eubacteriales Family XIII. Incertae Sedis bacterium | reverse complement strand
CCCTGTAGATCGGCGCGCGAAGCTCGTGCGTCGGCAACGTTTCGCCCTCTTCCAACAATGCGTTCAACTCCGGATTGTCGTAATTGTAATAGTTCAAAATCCCGTCTCCCTTGACGCGTTGGGCTACCGCACCCACATCGGGGCCTTGATATCCGCCTTCCAACGTCATCGTGAAATTGCGATCCGCGCCGACTTTTTCTTCCCAAGCGGCGTACTCAAGCATGTTGATCTTCACGTCGATGCCGATCTTGGACAACTGATCTTTCAGAACCAAGGCGAGTTCCGGGAACGGCTCGTAGTTGTACGTGTCCACATCGACGGTCGCATATATCCCGTTGCCGTCGGCTTTAAGTCCCGTTTTCTCCAAATAATCCTTGGCCTTATCCAAATCAAACGCGGGCACTGCGGCGTCCGAATCGCTGTTCACGGCCCATTCGAACACGGGAGACAGATACGCCGTCGCCTTTTGGCCGATCTGTTTCAGCGCCTTGTTGATCATATCGTCGGAATCGATCGCGTGCGCCACAGCCAATCGGAAATTTATGTCCTTCATCAGATCGTCTTTCTGATTGAAACCGACATAGAAGCGCGACGGATAGATGACCTTGTCGCTTATTATGGCGGGATCGTTCAGCAATTTGTCGTACTCGGACGACGGAGCGATGATGCCCAAGATATCCAGATCTCCGTTGTAGAAAGATTGCATGGCCGTGTTGGAATCGGAGATGTAGCTGAATACGATTTTGTCCAGATACGGCAGACCCTCGCCCAAGCAGAAATTCTCATACCGTTCGAGCGTGATGCTCACTCCCTTGTTCCAATCGACGAACTTGAAGGGACCGCTTCCGATCGGCGTCATCATGGAGTCGGCGTCGTTCCAATCCTTCCCCGCGTACACGTGCCGAGGCAGAATAAAGGCTCCGTTGTACGCGAGATTGTCAAGAAATCCGGTCTCGATCCGCTTCAACTTGAACACGACTGTAGCATCGTCCGGGCAGGAAATCTCCTCGATGCATTCAAACGACGCGGATGCCTGACCCACCTGTTTGATCAACTCCTCGAACGTGAATTTGACATCGTCCGAAGTCAGCTTCTCGCCATCGTGGAACGTAACGTTGTCCGGCAACGTAAACGTGTATTCCGTACCGTCTTCGCTGACCGAATAATCCGCAGCCAAATCGAGAATGACCTCTTGCTTGTTATTCGTCTTCATCAGACGATGAAATACGTTCTGCGCGATCGCGGGCAGATTGTCGTCCATCTTCCCGTCAGGATTCAGGGTGATGGGCTCGGCGCTTTGCCCGACGATGACCGTACCGCCCGCTTTCACGCCGCTTTGCGCGTCGCCGTTAGCGTCGGGCGTATCCGGGGTTTCATCTCCGCCGCCCCCTGTACACGCGGCGAACATTGAAGCGCACAAAATCAACATCGCCGCCAAGATCAACGAAATGATGCGCCGCTCCTTGCTTCTCCTCTTTTGACTCATGGCATTTCCTCCTCTCATAACCATTGCTTACAGATTTACACACGCGAACAACGGATTAACCGATGATCGATCCCTCTTAATTCCTGTTTTTCGAAGGCGCATTCCGGCACGGCCTCGGGACATCGCGGAGAAAAGACGCACCCCTCAGGCACATCGATCGGCGTCGCCGGTTCTCCTATTATCATGATAGGTTGCCGAGTCTCCAACGGATCCGCGCTCGGAGAATTGGAGACCAAAACCTTCGTGTACGGGTGCATGGGTCTCCCCACGACCTCCGAAGCTTTTCCATATTCGACGATATTTCCCAAATACATTACAGCGATGAAGTCCGAAATATACCTTGTGAGCGAGATGTCATGACTGATGAAAATGAGACCGACGCGCTCCCTGCGCGCGCTCGCGTACAGGAGGTTGATGATGTCCGCGCGCATCGAGATGTCCAGCATGGAGACGGGCTCGTCCGCGACGATGACCTCGGGTCCGAGCATGAGCGAACGAATGATGGAGACGCGCTGCAATTGCCCTCCCGACATCTCGTGCGGATATCGCGCAAGCATGCGCTTTGCCGGCGTCAGTCCGGCCTGCTCCAGCTGCGCCGAGATCAGACTTATGCGCTCCGCGTCGTCGGCTCCGATACGATGCAATCGCAAGGTGTGAATCAACGTTTTCCCGATGGTGTACCGGGGGTCGAATGTCTCGAACGGATTTTGAAAGACCATCTGAGTCGTCCGCCGAAACGCCAATTTGTCCTTCTTGTACAGGGTTTCCGCTTCTGTGCCGCGATACAGAACCTTGCCGTCGGAAGGAGATTCCAAGCGAACGATCAAACGTCCGAGCGTGCTCTTCCCGCAACCGGACTCGCCGATGACACCCAAAATCTCTCCGTCGAACAGCGTCAGACTCACGCCGTCGACGGATTTTACAGCCGCTTTCCGCACGACCCGTCCATCTCGCATACGGTGTTTCTTGCGCGAGACATAATGCTTGCGAACATTCTCAACACAGAGAACAGGAGCCGTTTCTCGCATCATCCTACCCTCCGTACCTGCGACAACGCACTTTTCGCCCGTCGTCCAAGCTTGCCAAGTTCACGCTCGCGCTCTTGCACGCGTCCGCGCTCTGATCGCAACGCGGCTCAAAAATACATCCGGCGGGAACCGCGCCGAGATCCGGGAGCGTCCCCGGAATACTCGTCAAGGGCCGTTTCTCCTCGTCGGAACCCTCTTCGTCTTCTGCGGGAAATCCCCCGATCAAACCCTTCGTATACGGATGCGCGGGCTTCGTGAGCACCGTCTTCACGGAGCCGACCTCCAGACACCGCCCTGCGTACATCACGACGACATTCTCGCAGGACGACGCCACGACCGAAATATCGTGCGTCACCATGACGCGCGTAATATCCAGTTTTTCCTCCAATTGCGCGATCTCTTTCAATATCTGCGTCTGCGTGACCACATCGAGAGCCGTGGTCGCCTCGTCCATAATCAGCAACTCCGGATTGAACATCAGGCTGAGCGCTATATTCACGCGCTGCATCATGCCGCCCGACAATTCGTGCGGATAGAGATCGCAGACGCGCGGCGGCAGACCGACCAATCCCAAGAGCTCTTCCATGCGCGTCCGTCTCTCGGCCTTCGCACTGTCCGGACAATGCGCGAAATAGATATCCTGCATCATCTTCCCGATGCGATGCACGGGGCTGAAAGAATTCATGGCGTTTTGGAAGACGATGGACATCTTCTTCCAACGAACGGCTCTGCGCTCGTCCTCAGACATCGCGATCAAGTCCGCGCCGTCGAGCAGCGCCGATCCCGTCACGAGAGCCTTCCGCTTGGACAAAAGCCCCATAAGCGCTAAAATGAGGGTACTCTTCCCTGAGCCGGACTCGCCGACGATGCCGAACGACTCGCCCTTGGGAATGTCCAACGAAAACCGATCCACAGCTCGCACGGTTCTGTCCTGCGCGAGGTAATCGACGCAAAGGTCTCTGATCGACAACAAAGTCATGTCCTCTTCCCCGCATTTTGCACCGACGCGAGCTTTGGACTGAGCATGATATTCAGTCCGTCGCCCAACAGATAAAACGTGATCACCGTGTATATGATGGACAAGCCGCCGAATGCGCATATCCACCAACCGTCCACCAAATAGCTCTTTCCGCTCTGGATGATCTGCCCCCAACTTATCACGTTCGGATCCCCCAAGCCGAGAAACGCCAAACTCGATTCCGTCAAAATCGCGCTCGCAACCCCCATCGTCGTATTCGCGACGATGGGATAAATCCCGTTGGGAATGATATGCCAAAACAGAATCGAGAGCTTGCTTTCGCCCACTGACTCGGCCGCGCGCACAAAGACGCGTTCCCTCAGACTCATCGCCTGCGCGCGCATCAATTTCGCGTTGCCGACCCACGTCGTCAGACCGATCACCAACATCACCTTCGTAATGCCCGAGCCGAACAGCGCCACAACGATGAGGATAAGGAAAAACGTCGGCATCATCATGAACACATTGATCGCTTCCCCGATGACGCTTCCGATCTTCTTGCCGAAAAACCCCGCGACCCCTCCCAGAAATACGCCGATGACCGCCGCGATCAACGCCGCTGCGCCGCCGACCATCAAGGATGTGCGCGCGCCGTAAATCAGCATGCTCAAAACGTCTCGTCCCAAACCGTCCGTCCCCAGAGGATGCCGAAAATTGGGAGCCTCGACCATATTGTCCGACAGCGCATAAGGATCGTACGGCGCGAGAAGGGGCGCGAAAATCACGACGAACAGCAGAAACGCCAACATGATTCCGCCGATCCTGAGTTGCGGAAGATGTCGAAGCCTCTCCCTCATTTTTTTCACCGCAGCGACGCGCTTCATATCACTCCTTCACGCCCGTATGCCTGATGCGCGGATCCATCGCGGAATAGAGAAGATCCACCGCGATCATCATCACGGCCACCGATATGCTCAAAATGAAATATATGCCCATAAGAAGCGGATAATCCCGCCTCGAAATAGCCGTCATCACGAAACTGCCCATGCCCGGCCAAGAAAATACGATCTCCACGATCGCGGAGCCGGTCACCAAATACGCCATTTGAATTCCAAACACCGTAATGGTCGGGAGAATCGCGTTGCGAAACACGTAGGTGCGATAGATCTTGGACTCGGGCATTCCCGCCGCGCGCAAGGTCGTAATGAAATCTTCCCCGAGAGCCTGAACTACAGCAGCGCGCGATATGCGCATGTAATAGGGAATAAGAGTCAAGGTGAGCGTCGTCACAGGCAAGGCCATATGCCTCAATATGTCCAACGCGCGAAGAAAACCCTCGTGATCTGCGCGCACATCGACCATCCCCGCCGTAGGCAAAATATGGAGCGAAGAAGCGAAGATCAAAATGAGCATCAGGCCGAGCCAAAATCCCGGCATCGCGTCAAACAGATAGCTGATGCTGCCGATGGCCGAATCGACCTTGGAGCCGACCCTCCGCCCGCTGAAAATCCCAAACGCCGTGCCTATGACCATGGCCAGAACCGCAGCCGTCAGAGCCAGCAACGCGGTGGGTCCCATTCTTCGAAGGATCATCAGCGAAACGGGTTCGCCCGTATAGATCGACGTACCCATATCGCCGCGCAAAAGATTTCCCACATAACGAAAAAACTGCACGTACTGCGGTTGATCCAAACCGTATTTGATCGTGAGAGCTTCGATCACCTCGGGCGAAGGATTGTCCTGTCCGACCAAAATGCGAACGGGATCGCCCGGAGCCGCGTGAATTATGATGAAATTCAAACAAAGCGCTGCAAAAATACAGAGTATCGCGGTCAAAATTCTTCTGCTTATGAATATACCCATGCACAGTCCCTTTCTTTTCAACGTCCGGGTTCCGACCGAGAATCTTTCCGTCGGCGCGGAATCTGTTCGTACTGTGGTATATCTTGAGCCTAGAGCGCGCGCTCGTTCGGCGCAATTTCGCTATACTATCCGCAATCTCGCAAATTCGCAACAAACACTACATATTTACATAAAATGATGTCGTTCGCTTCTTTTTAAAAAGTATTATATTGCGTTGCTCCGCGTTTGTCAACGTGAAAATTTTTTGATTGGTATGCGGAATTTTTTATCGACGGAACGGAATGAGTGTGGTAAACTTAGAACCTAACGAATTTTTTCCTAAGCGAATATTCCAAGCGGCGGCATTTTCGTCGCGCGGAAGAAAGGACTCGCAATATGAAAAAACCTGTATTGATCGTAATGGCGGCGGGTATGGGAAGCCGCTACGGAGGCCTGAAGCAGATCGATCCCATCAGCGACCAAGGCGAGATCATCATTGACTTTTCCCTGTACGACGCGGTGGCGGCGGGGTTTGAAAAAACCGTTTTCGTCATAAAACCCGAGATGGAAAAAGATGTGCGAGCTCTCGTCGAAGGCGGCGCGGGCAAACATATCGAGATCGAATACGCCTTTCAGAAATTGACCGATTTGCCGGAGGGATTTTCCGTGCCGCCGGGCCGAGTCAAACCGTGGGGAACCTGTCAAGCCGTGCTGAGCGCGAAAGACGCTGTCGACGGTCCCTTTGCTGTCATAAACGCCGATGATTTTTACGGCGCGCACGGCTTTCGTTTGATATACGACTATCTGCTCAGCGCGGAAGACGACGACAAGGGACGCTACGCGATGGTCGGATATTTCCTGCGCAACACGCTTACGGAGCACGGCAGCGTGGCGCGCGGCGTGTGCGAGGCGGACGAAAACGGTTATTTGACGAAGGTCGACGAACGCCTGAAGATCATGCGTCGCAACGGGGAGATCGCGTACACGGAGGATGACGAGACGTGGGTTTCCGTGCCTGAGGACTCCGTCGTATCGATGAATTTTTGGGGATTCACAAAGAGTTTCATGGACGAACTGACGCGCGGATTTCCCGAGTTTTTGAAAAGCGCCTTGGTCGAAAACCCACTGAAATCGGAGTATCTCCTGCCCAAGGAAGCGGACAGCCTCATCAAGAACGGGAAAGCGACGGTCAAGGTCTTGAACACGGACGACAGATGGTACGGAGTCACGTACAAGGAAGACAAAGCTCCCGTCGTCGCGGCGTTGCAATCCCTCAAGGATCGCGGCATCTATCCCGAAAAGCTCTGGCGGTAAGGTCTCTCGCTCCGATTCCGCGGGATTGCGGAGAGTGTAAACGGATTTGGAAAACAGCATTATGGTCAATTTTTTGATTGGACGGTTCATAAAGGATTCCGAAAACATCGATTCTCCCAAGGTGCGAGAAGCATACGGAAAATTCGCCGGCGCGACGGGCATTGTCACAAACATGTTCCTGTGCGCGCTCAAGGGACTGCTCGGATTGCTCTCCGGCAGCATCGCGATCTTGGCCGACGCCGCAAACAATCTTTCCGACGCCGCAGCTTCCGTGATCACGTTCGTCGGCTTCAAAATGGCCGCGAAAAAAGGAGACAAGGATCACCCTTACGGCCACGCGCGCATCGAATATCTGACGGGCATCGTCGTCGCCGCGCTGATTATTCTCGTGGGCTTCAAGTTGATTTCCTCGTCGTACGACAAAGTCATTCATCCGGAAGCGGTGGAGTTCAACCTGCTCACCGCTTCATTGTTGGCCTTTGCGGGCGGAGTCAAGATATGGCAAGCCGTTTTCTATTTCAGCTTGGGCAAGCGCATAAAATCCACCGCGTTGAAGGCCGCGGGTTCGGACAGCCGAAACGACGTTTTCGCCACGTTCTCCGTCCTCACGGCCTTGATCATCGACAAGTTGACCGGCGTGAACATCGACGGTTACATGGGTTTGGCCGTCGCTGCGTTCATCATCTGTTCCGGCGTCAAATTGGTCAAGGAGACCGTGCAACCGCTGTTGGGTCAGGCTCCCGATCCCGATCTCGTAAAAAAGATCAAGACATTGGCCCTAGACAAGGACGGCGTGATGGGCGTTCATGACCTCGTAGTGCATGATTACGGACCCGGACGAATATTCGCGTCCGTTCACATCGAGGTGGACGCGACGAAAGACATCCTCAAGAGCCACGAGACCGTCGATATCATCGAGCGAGAGGCGATGGAATTGCTGAACGTCGAATTGGTAGGGCACATGGATCCCATCGACACGCAGGATCCCCTCGTTTTCGAACTGCGGGAAAAGATGACGCGCGTCCTTCTCTCGGTGGACGGCGCCGTGGGTTTGCACGACCTTCGCGTCGTGCGCGGCGAATTGCAGACAAACGTGATATTCGACGTCGTGCTTTCCCATGCGGGAAGCGCGCGCGCGGAGGAGATCAGAGAAACGCTCCGCGAGGAATTGAAGAAGTCGAATGAAAAATTGGAAGCCGTCGTGACCTTCGACACGGATTTCACCGCCGGCGAGGATACGTAGGGATCCCTGAAATTATTCCGTGGTGGAAAGCACCGCGTTGTACTTTTCGACCTGACTCACTTTCATGAGGCCGATCTCCGACGGATCCGCCTTTTCGTTCAGCTTCAACACCGTCGGTCCCATGAACACGGTATCCAATATCTTCCCGTTCAATGACACCTTGCTGTACGGCGTAAAGCCCTCGCCGCTGATATAGTACTGCCCCGCCACGTCCACGACCTCTTTGATGCGAATCGGCTTGTATCCCATCTTCATATTCGTGGTCTCGAACGGATTTTGTCCGTCATACACGTATTTTTTCCCGTACAGCATATCGTATTGCAACAGATGCAGCTTGTCCGCGAAATCCTTCGCGCCCCGGTTGTCTTGATGAAATACGGTCAGCGTCCCCTCCCGCATGCCGATGCGGCTCTGAACCTCGGCGGCCAACTGATACGCGGCCAGGTTTTTCACCTCGCGCTCCATCTCGAAATTGGACCAGATCACGTATTGGGTCTTGAACGTCGAACCTGATTTCATGTCCTCGTTCGTCATGCCCAGAGCCGGCAGATGATCGCCGTAGAGAACGAGAACGACGTCCTCCTCGTATCGCGACAATTCCTCAGTGAGTCGCCGCAACACGTTGTCCATCTCCATGACCTGTTGGACGTAGTACTCGTAAGCGTACTTCATCTCCTCCGTCACGTCCCCGCTCACCGTGATCAAGGGATCTTTGATCACTTTCGACGTGGGATAATCGCCGTGTCCCTGCACGGATATGGCGTAGATGTAATCTTTGTTTTTCGTCGACTCGAGCGCACCGAGTATCTCACCGATCAGCACGTCGTCCGTCGCGTAATTTTTCGGCGTTTTATACACGTAACTCATGTATTCGAGGGAAGTGAAGTCATCGAATCCGAGATGCGCGAATACCTTGTTCCTGTCATAGAAAGCTCCCCTATGATTGTGTATGGCGTGCGCGGAAAACCCGAGATTCTTCACATTGTAGGCCATCGTCTCGCAGGTCTCGTCCTTCAGAATCGATTTGTACGGATATTCCCCCGGCCCGAAGAATTTCAAACTCATGCCGGACATCGCCTCGAATTCCGTGTTTGCCGTCCCTCCGCCGACGACGGGTACAGTCAGATATCCCGAAGAAAAATTCGCTTTCAATTCCTTGAAGAACGGAACCGTTTCGCTCGAGAATTTCGGGCCCTTCACCTCGTCCGGGTCGATGAAGGATTCCAATTGAAGGAAGACGATGTTCGGAAAATCGCGCGTGCCCTCCGGCTGTTCGGAAGTCATGGAAGCCGCGTCGTCTTTCGAGAAGACCTTTCGCACCGCTGACTCCGAATAGCCGAAAGGCTTTCCAATGCCCTTGTTCAGCCATGTGCTGATAAAGCAATACGGCGCTCCGTAGTCGACATAGGCGTCCCAAAGGTTTTCGAAATAGGTGTCCACGATCTTTGTGCGCGTGCAACCGAACCAAGACGCGCTCAGAACCAGGAACGAGGCGGCCACGCCGAAGATCGCTTTTTTGTAATCGACGCGCTGTTTTCTCTTGGGCGCGAAGATGAAGAGAACAATGAAGAACGCGACCAACAGTATCAGCGCTGCGATGACGAGAACGATCTGCGCGGGCGAGAGATAATTCGGCAGAATGTCAAAGCCCATATCCACGATCTTCAAATCCGCCGTCGTAAAGGGGGTCATGCGAAACATAAGGACGATACCGTTCGTAATGCCGAGCGCGAGCCATAAAGCGGAGATCAGCGTACAGAAAAACACGCGGCGACGAAACAACTGAGAAACGGACAGGCACGCGAATACGATCATCGCGTTGAACGCGAACGCGATGGGGTTTTTCAGAAAGAATTCGATGCCTCCGAACGGGGATTTGTAACCGAAGCCCTCGATCACCAACATCAACGCTGCGGACAGGAGCGCCAATCTGAATACGGTATTCCCGAAAAACCGATTGGTCAAGACGGCGCGCGCGCGAAGATACAAGCGTCCGTGTTTTTTCGGTTCGCGCGGTTTTTTCTTTCGTTTTTTCTCATCACGCTCTTCGGCGATTTTCATTTTGATCATTCCGTTCTATTCAATCTCGCTCATCGCGTCCGCCAAGGCTATGAACTCTTCGACGCCCAGGCTTTCGGCTCGCGCCGTCGGCGCAACGCCCGCGCGCGCGAAGACGGCTTCCGCTTTTTCGCGATCCGGACAAAGGACGCTCAGCGCGTTGCGCAACATCTTCCTCCGTTGCCCGAATCCGGCGCGGACGATCGCGAAAAAAAGCGTTTCGTCTTTCGGCTTTCCCCTCGCGAAGGGCCGAGGCTCCATGACGATGATCGCGGAGTCCACATTCGGCTTTGGGAGAAACACTTCTCGCGAAACCTTCATAGCGAGCGTCACGCGGCTGTGGTATCCCGCAAAGATCGAAATTGCGCCGCAGACCTTGCTTCCGGGCGCGGCGACGAGCCTTTCCGCAACCTCTTTTTGCACCATAAATACCATGCGTTCGGGTTTCACTCGGCATTCCAACGCCTTCGCTATGATGGGAGAAGTGATGTAATAGGGAAGATTTCCGACGAGTTTGAAAGATCCTTGCGCGCGCTCCGAGTCGAACGTCATAAAATCCTCGTTTACGATCTCGACATTCGCCGCGCCTGACAGAGTTTCCTCCAAAACGGGGATCATGCGCCTGTCGATCTCAACGGCGACGACCTTGCCCGCTCGCCTGCTCAGTTCCGCGGTCAACGCGCCGAAGCCCGGCCCGATCTCTACGA
>JAIRTJ010000059.1 GCA_031254995.1 Eubacteriales Family XIII. Incertae Sedis bacterium | reverse complement strand
CGCGGCGCCGCCGCGAGCCGTTACGGTAGGCCAACCGGAAGTTCCGACGATGAGATTGTCCGCGGCGATGCCTGAGCCGCCGTCAACGCCGTCTGCGCCCGTTGCGTTTACGCCGGAATTGATCGTGAGTTCGCCGTTGGACATGATGCCGCCCGAGCCGGTGCCCGGCGCTCCGACGGCCGTGAGCGTTCCGCTGCCCTGTATCGTAAGCGCAGGCGAGTCGCCAATGTCGCCGGAGATATAGATCCCGGTGACGCCGGCTCCCGTACCCGGAGGCAAAGCCGGCGCATTTGCCGCGTCGCCGGCGAAGGTCGCGTCGCCGTTCATCTGCAAGACGACGGAATCTCCCGCACCGCCGCCAACCACCGTAAGCCCCGCATAGTTTCCCGGAGGAACGGTGATCGTCAGCGAGTTTCCGTTTGCTGTCGCCGCGATATCGGATGGCGTTGCAGCGTCTCCGTCGTCCGAGCCGTTGTAGATCAAGGAACTCCCCTCATAGACCTTAACGCCGCCGGCTCCTTCTATATTCGCGAAAATTCCCGAGGGGAACATGCCCAAGGTAAGACACAGGCTCAGCGCGAGCAGGGCGACAACGCGCAAGCTTCTATTTATCGCATGTGTGTTTTTCACTTGACTCTCTCCATAATCTCAATGCGCTTTTCCGGCGCCGACAACAATTGACCGGGCAATAACCGCGGATTTCTTTGCTCGTTGCGGTTATTCACTATTATACATCAAAAAATGCGAATTGCATATTAGTGTATGCGCGAAAAAACTTCTTGCATTTTAGACCTATATGGTCTAAAATAATAATTAATTCGGTCTATCATGCGGTTCAAACGGAGGCGGACGACTTGCAGGAGTGGAAATCGGGAAATTTTGACGCGTTTCACGCGCTCGACAGCGAGAAGCAAAAACGCATCGTGAATGCCGCGCTCGTGGAGTTCGGCACAAAAGGATTTCGTCGCGCATCCACAAACGCCATCGCCGAGAACGCCGAAATCGGCAAAGGGATGCTGTTCTATTACTTCGGCAGCAAAGAGGCGCTTTTCGACTTCCTCTGCGACTACGCCTTGGCGTTCGCCGTGAACGAATATGTCGGTCGGTACAAGACAGAGTCGCGTGATTTTCTCGAACGATACAAGTCGTTGACGGAAATAAAACGCGCCACGATGGAGAACTATCCGGAGTTCGTCACGTTTTTCAACAGTTTCTTTCAGTCGGAAAATGCGCCGTATTTCGAGAAGTGCATGGAGGAATACGAGAAGATTCGCGCGGATATGATCTCAAAAGTATACGACGGCATCGATTATTCTCTGTTTCGCGACGACATCGACGGCAGGGAAGCCGTGAAGTATATGAAATGGTTGTTCGACGGTTACGAGCAGGACATCAAGGCGCGATTCAACAGCGGTGCGGTGGGTCTTCTCGACGAGGGCGCGGTCGCCGAAGAATGGCGCAAATACTATGAATTTACGGCGGATTTGAGGAAAATATTTTATCGCCGAGTCGGCAGTGAGGAGGGAAGATAGATGGCTATGATTGAAATCGACGGTTTGACGAAAAAATTCGGGAAGTTTTCTGCGCTGAACGGCGTGAACATGTCCGTCAATCAAGGCGAAGTTCACGCATTTCTCGGGCCGAACGGCGCGGGCAAATCCACTGCCATACGCTGTTTGCTCGGTATCCTAAGGGCGACGAGCGGCAGGGCGCTGATGTTCGGTCAAGATGCTTGGAGACACGCCGTTGAGTTGCACAAGCGCGTCGCGTTCGTGCCCGGTGACGTGAATCTGTGGGATAATTTCACGGGCGGAGAGGTCATCGACCTGTTCCTGTCGTTGAACGGACGCGAGCCCGACGCGACGAGACTCAAAACCTATCTTGAACGCTTCGAACTCGACCCGACGAAAAAATGCCGCGCCTACAGCAAGGGCAACCGTCAGAAGGTCGCGCTTGTGGCGGCGTTTGCCGGCGATGCGGAGCTGTTCATCCTCGACGAGCCGACGAGCGGACTCGATCCGCTGATGGAGAAGGTGTTTCAGGATTCCATAGTCGAGTTGAAATCCCAAGGCAAGACGGTTCTGCTCTCCAGTCACATCATGAGCGAGGCGGAAAAACTCGCGGATCGCGTGAGCATCATCAAAGACGGCAAGATTGTCACAAGCGGTTCGATGTCGGAGATTTCCGCGCGGGGATCGTCGTTGGAGGAGCTGTTCCTCTCGGAATATGGGAGGGTCTGATCATGTTTGCCAACTTTGGGAAATACTTTGCTTTCATATGTCGGCGCGAGAGACTGAGTTCGCCGATTTGGCTTTTGAGCATCGTCTGCTTTGCTGTGCTGTGCGCGTCGGCGTATCCGGGTCTTTTGCCGGACAAAGCGTCGCTCATCGGTGCGATGACGATGATGAACACCCCTGCGATGATCGCGATGATGGGCAATGTCTACGGGCTCGGCGCGCCGACGCAGGCGATCGCGATGGCGCAGGAATGCCTTGTGTGGTTCTTGCTTGCGATCGCGATCATGAATGTGTTTCTCGTCAATCGCCACACGCGCGTCGATGAGGAACTCGGAAGGCAAGAGATGTTGATCGCGCTCCCCGTCGGCAGGATGACGGGTTCAGTTTCCGCGCTCGCGTTCGCGTCTGCGTTGAATGTCCTCATCGCCGCATTCATATCTGTCGGGTTGATCGCCTTCGATATCGACGGCACGACCGTCTCGGGCGCGTTCGCCTACGGCGGCGTCATCGGCGCAACCGGTTTTCTGTTCGCGGCGTTGACCTTGCTTGCGGCGCAGGTATTGTCGACCTCACGCGGCGTTGCCGGCATCGGAATGGCGGCGTTGGGGTTGTCATACATACTGCGGGCGAGCGGCGATGTTTCGGATAATGCGTTGTCCCTCATTTCGCCTATAGGCTTGGGATTAAAAATAGAAGCGTTTTACTCGGACGATCCTCTTCCGATCGCGATCATCTTGGCGGAAGGCATTGTCCTCGCTGTCGGTGCGCTTGCGCTGAATGCTGTGCGCGATCACGGCACGGGGATCATCGCCGCGCGCAGAGGGAAATCGCGCGCGAGTCGATTCCTGCGTTCACCGTTTGGATTGGCGCGGAGATTGGTGCGAAATACCGCCGTTTGTTGGACGGTTGCCCTGTTCGTCATAGGTTGCATGTACGGTTCCGTTGCAAGCGATATAGAGGATTTCGCGGCGGACAACGAAATGGTTTCCCAATTCCTCGAGGCGGCGGGCGGCGGCACGATGACCGAACAGTACATAGCCATGCTTTTCAGCGTCATGGGCATACTCTGCGCGGTTCCGTGCGCATCGTCGGTTCTGCGCTTGCGCAGCGAGGAGAGTCGCGGCCGGCTCGAACAGGTGTTCGCGCGTTCCGTGAAACGCTCCTCGATGTTCTTCGGATTCGTCGTCATATCGTTTGCGGAAGGTTTCGTCATGCTGTTTGCGACCGCAGCCGGCATGGTTTCGGCATCCGGCGGCCTGATCGAATTTGGCGTGACGTTGCAGTCGGCGTTCGCCTATCTGCCCGCGCTGTGGGCGATGACAGGTTGCGCTGCGCTGTTGGTCGGAGCGTTGCCGAAATTGACCGCGCTCGTCTGGGCGATGATCGGCTATTCGTTCGTTGCGATCTACCTCGGTCTGTTGCTCGATTTCCCCGCATGGACGATGCAAATCACGCCGTTCGGCCATATCCCGCAGTTGCCGGTTGACGAATTTTCGTTCGCGCCGCTCGTTGCGATTTCGGCAATCGCCGCGACGCTCACAGCCGTTGGCGCATGGAGGTACGGAAAACGGGACATCGCGCAGTAGACGACGGGATCTGTGCACAGTAAATGCGATTCAACATAAGCATATTGCCATGTAGGTCGACGATGCCCGTGTCCGTTTCCGACATATTGAAACGATACCGCGCAAAGAGCAATCGCACTTCGCTTTCCCCCTTTAACCCGGCACATGGTTGCTGTGCCAAAATAAAAGAATTCGCTGATTGTTTTTCCAATACTTTCATTATAAAATTGAATCATAAATGGGGCGTTGGTTCTATTCTGCAATTAAGTTTTTCTTACTCGAATCGCCGCGTACCGCGGCGCGCCCCAATCGCAGGCGCCGGTGTTTTTTATTTGGTTCTGTTTTCCGGGAAAGTGTTGGAGGTAATGCAATGAAAGAAAAAATTCAAAGGTTCGGACGTTTTCTCAGCGGAATGGTCATGCCGAACATTGGGGCGTTTATCGCGTGGGGACTCATCACCGCTATGTTCATACCCACGGGTTGGATACCCAACGAAAGTTTGGCCGTTTTGGTCGATCCCATGATCAAGTATTTGTTGCCGTTGCTTATCGGTTACACGGGCGGTCGTGTGATCTACGGCGCGCGCGGCGGTGTCGTCGGCGCCATCGCGACGATAGGCGTCATCATCGGCGCCGATGTTCCTATGTTCATGGGAGCCATGATCATGGGGCCGGTCAGCGCCTTGGTCATGAAGAAGTTGGACGGTCTGTGGAACGATAAGGTTCCCGGCGGTTTCGAGATGCTGGTCAATAATTTTTCCGCGGGTATCTTCGGCGGAGCCATGTCCATACTCGGTTATCTTGGCATCGGGCCCGTCGCCGAAGCCATCAACAGAGCCATGGGCTCGGGCGTCGGTTGGTTGGTCGAGCACAATTTGCTTCCGCTGACCTCGCTGTTGGTGGAGCCTGCGAAGGTTCTGTTCCTCAATAACGCGATCAACCACGGCGTATTTACGCCTCTCGGCGCGCAACAGGCGGCGGAAGTCGGTCGTTCCATATTCTTTATGATCGAGTCGAATCCGGGGCCGGGGCTCGGACTGCTGTTGGCCTATATGATCTTCGGGAAGGGCAGCTCCAAAACAAGCGCTTCCGGCGCGGCCATCATCCATTTCTTCGGCGGCATTCATGAGATATACTTCCCGTATGTGCTCATGAATCCGATCCTGATTTTGGCTATGATCGGCGGCGGTGTGAGCGGCGTATTCACCATCAATCTTTTGGGCGGCGGCCTGATCGGCGCGGCTGCTCCGGGAAGCATAATGGCTGAGATGATCATGACGCCCAGAGGTGCGCATGTAGCCAACATATTGGGTATCGTCATAGCCTGCGCGGTGACATTCGTCCTGGCTTCCCTGCTGATGAAGTTGTTCGTGAAGGAAGAGGGCGATTTGGAGGGCAGCACCGAGATGATGAAGGCCATGAAGGCCGAGAGCAAGGGACTTGCAACGCCTCCCTCCGCTAAAGAACGAACTCTGTCAGGCGCTGTAAAGAAGATCGTGTTCGCTTGCGACGCAGGTATGGGCAGCAGCGCAATGGGTGCCACGAAACTCCGCAACAAACTCGCTGCGGCAGGCCTGTCGGACGCGGAAGTCGTACATTCTTCCGTGGACGAAATTCCTTCAGATGCGGACGTGATCGTCTGTCATACACAACTCGCCGAGCGCGCCGGCACGTCATGCCCCGACGCGTATTTGGTAACGATAACCGATTTCATGAATGCTCCCGAATACAACACGCTCATTGAAAAGATGAAAGGATAGCAAGCCATGAAAAAGACGAGTTTTACGATCAAAGACCCCGACGGCATACATGCCAGACCGGCCGGAATACTGGTAAAGAGAATGCAGGAATTTCCTTGTACCATCGTCTTCGAAAAAGGTGACAAGCGCGCAGACGGAAAGAAGCTGTTCGCTGTGATGAAGATGGCCGTCAAACAGGGCGACGAGCTCGTCATGACGGCAGACGGAGAACGGGAGGATGAGGCTGTGGCCGTTGCCGAGGCGGTTTTTCGGGAAACGGGGCTGTAGATCGTGAATCAGGTTGTCGTATCTCCGAGGTTGCGCAACATCTTGGCGGCTCTGCTCAAGGAATCGGAACCGATCAGCGTGGATCGGCTTGCGAAGGAATTGGGCAGCAGCCGCCGTACGATTTTTCGCGAATTGGAAGGCATGAACAACGCATTGCGAGATACGGGACTGGAGCTTGAGACGATCATCGGCAAGGGGATCTTTTTAAAAGGTTGCGCCGAGGAGAAGGCAACTCTTGCCTCAAGACTCTGCGAGAGCAAGAATATACCGCAGAACAAAAAAGACAGGCAGGATTTGCTCGCGTTTCTCATGATGGATGAGGACGAGATCCGAAAGATGTATTACTACGCAAAGACGCTCGACGTCAGCGAGGCAACGATCAGCCTTTGCATCAACGCGTTGGAAGAGCGTCTGCGCGTGAACGATCTGGAGATAACGCGCTGTCCGGGATACGGTATCGGAATCTCCGCTTCCGAGGAGGACAAGCGCAGGGCGATGGTCTTCCTGTTGGCGGGAATGGACAATCCCTACGCCTTTGCTGCGAGATACGGTTATCCGGACGGCGCGGCGGTTGCCGGCATGCGCGAACTCTTCGATGGCGAGTGGTATCCCTTGCTCGCGTGGGTGACGGATGAATCCCTTGAATTGCTAAAGTTGCAACTTATTGTAATGATCGATAGAGTGAAGAAGCGCCGCTTCTTCATCAAAGAACAACCGAAAACCATGGGCTTGTCCAAGCGATTGGCCGATCAACTCTGCGATTCGGCGGAAGCTCGTTTTTCCGTCAGTCTGCCCCAAAAGGAGCGCGCGGCCGTCGCCATATACATCAGAGCTTGCAGGGCAAAACAATTGAGCCCCTTGGATATCGACGACGACGCGGCGTACAGTCGCATACAGAGCATGGTGTACCGCATGATAGACTGCTTCGATCCGGCGCTTTCGAGCAGTCTCAAACTCAATGAGGACTTGGTCAACGGACTGTGTCTGCACATGTGGAGCGCGGTCATCCGACTCACCAAAGGCATTGAATTGTCCTCGGCGGTGCAAGAACAGATACGCAAGAATTACCCCGATGTGTTTGAAAAGAGTCGTCTCGCGACTAAGATACTGGAACAGGAATACGGCGTTGCGGCGCCGGACAGCGAGGTCGCGTTCATCGCATCGCATTTTGGCGCGGCGCTCATGCGCATCGGGGAGCGGGGCAATCGCAACGTCGTGCTGCGCGCAGGCATCATATGCGCGGCCGGCATCGGCGTATCGTATATGATGGCCTCGCAGGTGCAAAGCTATTTCAAGGGAGAACTGGAGGTCGCAATCGGCGAGTGGAACAATCCCGAGGATTGGAGCAACTTTGATCTGCTCATCTCATCGATACCGCTGCACTGCGATACATGTCCTGTCGCGGTGGTAGAACCGGTGTTGACGGACGAGAATTATGCGGCCATACTCCGCATGATCAAGAATCGCGTGCCGCGCGCAGGGGAGTTCATGCCGAGGTTGGAGGGAGGACTTCCGAGCAGATTGGATAAGGCGACCGAACGTTTTTCCGAAATATCGGGTATTTTAAAAGATTTTTGTAAATTGACCATTCACGCGAACTGCAGCTTCGATGAACTGGCAAAGAAGATAGGCTACCGTTTCGGCGCCAATCCGGAATGCGGCGGCAGGATATATGAGGATTTGACGAAGCGCGAGGCCATTTCCACCCAGGTGATCGTGCAACTCGGCATCATACTGTTGCATACGAGAACTTCCGGGTTGGAAAAGCCTGCGGCGGCTCTGATATCGCCGGAGGGAGAAAGCTTTTCGGATGATTATTTCTTCGGCGCCAAGGGCG
>JAIRTJ010000030.1 GCA_031254995.1 Eubacteriales Family XIII. Incertae Sedis bacterium | reverse complement strand
TCGTAGATTGGGCGCTCGCGTAAATTCCGGCTCGTCGCTTGCGATTCTTTAAAAAAATCGACAATCGGTGTTTCAAGACGCCGATTTTTGGGTATATAATAGAATAGAAAGAAATTTCGAATACTTTTTTAAGGGAGCATATACCGATGAATTTTGAAAAATTTACGCAAAACGCGCAAGCGGCGATGGTGGAAAGTCAAAACATAGCGATTCAGATGGGACATCAGCAGTTGGACGGGGAGCACCTGCATCTTGCGTTGCTTACACAAGATGAAGGCGTTATCCCCAAGATATTGAAGCTTCGAGGAATAAACACGGCCGATGTCGTACGCGAAACAGAAGCCGAATTGGATAAACTGCCCAAGGTCGCGGGCGGCAATGAGCATCTCTATTCTTCGCGGCGAGTGGGCATGATTCTCGGAAACGCCGAAAAGATCGCGAAGAAGTTCAACGACGATTTCGTCAGCGTCGAGCATCTGTATCTCGCGTTGATCGACGAGCGCAACACGCCGTCGGCCGCAATTTTTAAAAACCACAACATTACGAGGGAGAATTTCCTCGAGGAACTGTCGAATATACGGGGCAATCAACGCATTACGAGTCAAAATCCGGAGGACGGCTATGAGGCGCTCACGAAGTACGGCCGCGATCTCGTGCAGTTGGCTCGCGAGGGGAAGTTGGATCCCGTCATCGGACGCGACGAGGAAATCCGGCATACGATCCGAATCCTTTCGCGCAGAACGAAGAACAATCCTGTCCTGATCGGCGATCCCGGCGTCGGCAAGACGGCGGTCGTCGAAGGCTTGGCGCAGCGGATCCTGAACGGAGACGTGCCGGAGGGCTTGAAGGACAAGACGATTTTCGCCTTGGATATGGGCGCGCTCATCGCCGGGGCGAAGTTTCGCGGCGAGTTTGAGGAGCGTTTGAAGGCCGTCTTGACGGAGATCGAGCAGTCCGACGGCTCCGTCATACTGTTCATCGACGAAATTCACAATATCGTCGGCGCGGGAGCTGGCGAAGGTGCGATGGACGCGGGAAATCTCCTGAAACCCAAGCTGGCGCGCGGAGAGCTTCATTGCATCGGCGCCACGACTCTTGACGAGTACAGAAAGCACATCGAAAAAGACGCGGCGTTGGAACGAAGGTTTCAGAAGATATTGGTCGATCAGCCGAGCGTCGAGGATACGATCTCCATTCTGAGGGGCTTGAAGGAACGATTCGAGATCCATCACGGCGTGCGGATTACGGATGCGGCGCTCATCGCGTGCGCGACGCTCTCGGATCGTTATATCAGCGACCGTTTCCTGCCCGATAAGGCCATCGACCTCATGGACGAGGCCGCGTCGAAGATTCGGACAGAGATCGACAGCATGCCCGCAGAGCTGGATCAGATCGGCCGCAAGATCATGCAACTCGAGATCGAGAAGCAGGCCTTGAGCAAGGAGGCTGACGCGGGCTCGAAGGAACGGCTCAGACACATCGAGCGGGAATTGTCGGAACTTCACACGGAGAACGACTCCATGCGCGCGCAGTGGGAGAACGAGAAGAAGATCATCGCGCAGGTCAAAGACGGCAAACAGCGCATCGAGGACGTAAAATTGGAGATCGAAGAAGCCGAGAGGGCATACGATCTCGAAAAATTGGCGCAGTTGAAATACGGAACCCTTCCCGAATTGGAGAAACAGCTTGAGGAATCGAAGGAGAAAGCGGACGCCGCAGAGGAACGACGGCTTTTGAAGGAAGAGGTCACGGAGGAGGAAATCGCGGAGGTGGTCTCCGCGTGGACGGGCATTCCCGTGAGCAGACTCGTCGAATCCGAGCGCGAAAAACTCCTGCGTCTGCCCGAGATACTGCACAGGCGAGTCGTCGGACAGGACGAGGCGGTTACAGCCGTTTCCGAGGCTGTGTTGCGCGCGCGCGCGGGTTTGAAGGATGAGCGAAAACCCATCGGTTCCTTTATCTTCCTCGGCCCCACGGGCGTCGGCAAGACGGAATTGGCTAAGGCTCTGTCAGAAGCCCTCTTCGACACCGAGCGAAACATGATTCGCATCGACATGTCGGAATACATGGAGAAACACTCCGTTTCGCGGCTCGTCGGCGCGCCTCCCGGCTATGTGGGATATGAGGAAGGCGGTCAACTCACGGAGGCCGCGCGGCGGAGACCGTACAGCGTCATTCTGTTCGACGAGATCGAGAAGGCCCATCCCGACGTGTTCAACATTCTGCTGCAGTTGCTCGACGACGGAAGGTTGACGGACAACCAGGGACGGACTGTGGATTTCAAGAACACGATCATCATTATGACGTCCAACATCGGAAGTCCCTATCTCATCGAGAACATCAAGGACGACGGGACGATCTCCGAAGATGTGAAGGAGGCGACGATCGAGGAGATGAAACGACATTTCAGACCGGAATTCGTCAATCGAATCGACGACATCGTCGTGTTTTCGCCGCTCACGGAGGATGATATCATCAAGATCATCGACATTGCGACGGCGGACATTCAAAATCGGCTCTCCGAACGCGACATCAAGGTGCATTTTACGGAGGAGACGAAGAAATTCATCGCGAGGGAGACCTATTCGCCGACATACGGCGCTCGTCCGATCAAGCGTTATCTGCAAAAGACGATCGAGACGGAGATCGCGACGAAGCTCATACGCGGGGAGGTGAAGGACGGAGACGATTTCACCATCGACATAGGCGCTGACGGAAAGATTTAAATCTCCGATATCAGCGTTTCTCAGGCATCGCTCGTTCCGCGGAACGGGCGATGTGCGTTTCCATCGCTTTGCCGCCCATGCAAGGGTCGCGATTGATGAACGCGTCGAAGACGGAGGCGTGTTCCTCCAGAATTGCGGGCAGATGCTCCCGGCGGTAGGGCGCGATCCGGACGCTGTGCTTACAATAATTGCGATAGAGGGCGAGCGTGTCGATGATCATGCGATTGTGGGACGCCTCGCAGATGATCCTGTGAAAATCCGTGTTGAGGGTTCTCATTTTGCGCGTATCCCCGCGCTCCGTGTAGAACTCCATGTAATTATATGTTTGTTCCAGATTTTCCAATTCATCTCTGTAAATGCGCTCGATCGCCCACTTGACCGCTTGCGTTTCGTGGATTTTTCGGAGCTGAAAGAGATCGGACACATCTCCCTTCGAGAATCCGATGACGAAGACGCCTCGATTCGGCATCCATTCGACGAGTCCTTCGACGGTGAGATTGCGCAGGGCTTCGCGAATCGGCGTTCGGCTCACTTCATAGAGGGAACCCAGGGCTGATTCGGTCAATTTTGAGCCCGGCGCAAAGTTTTCCTTTAAAATGTCCTCCCTGATCTTATCTGTCAAGGTCGCAGGGAGCGTCCGGTCGACAGCCATCGCAATTCCTTTCGCGCGCGGCCTAGCGTCGAGATTGCGACGGCGAACAAGCTGCGCGCTCGTCGTCCGGTCGCGGGTCGCAACGCTTCACTTCGTCTGCGGCGTCTCCTTCATCATATTGATCTTTCCCCCGGCGAGCAACATGCGCCGTTCCAAATCGCTGAAATTTGCGAGCAAGCGGTATTCGCGACCCGTATCCGTGTCCGTCAATGTCACGATGGGGCGGCGGATCTGTGTCCGCGCATCCTTCATGACGAGATTCGCGCCTGCGCGCAGACGATCGTAATCCTCGTGATTTTCAAACAACAGGGGCAGTATCCCGCTGTTTATGAGATTGGAACGGTGTATGCGCGCGAACGATTTCGCGATGACGAATTTGATGCCGAGCCAGAGCGGCGCGAGGGCTGCGTGCTCCCTGCTGGAGCCTTGTCCGTAATTCTCGCCGCCCACGATGATGCCTTTGCCTGCGTCCTTCGCGCGCGCGGCGAACCCGGAATCGATCTTTTCAAAGCAGAAATTCGAGAGATAGGGAATGTTCGAGCGATAGGGCAACAGCCTCGAATCGGAGGGCATGATGTCGTCTGTCGTAATATTGTCGCCCGCGCGGAGGACGACGCGGCCTTCGACCGTGTCCGCAAGAGCCGTGTTTCGAGGGAAGGGCTTGATGTTCGGCCCCATCGTCACGGGCGTGTTGTCAGAGTTTGTCTCCTTGGAAAATACGATGAAATGGTCGTTCCGTTCGAAGCGTTCGGGCTTGATTTCGGGAATGAAAAATCCGCGTTCGGATCCTTCGGCCATGCCGTCCGTCAGCGTTCCGACGACAGCGGAAATCGCGGCGGTTTCCGGGCTGACGAGGTAGACGTCGGCGTCGAGGGTTCCGCTGCGGCCTCTGAAATTCCGATTGAACGTCCTGAGCGAAACGGCTCCGCTCTTCGGAGACTGCCCCATGCCGATGCAGGGGCCGCAGGCGTTTTCGATGATTCGCGCGCCCGCGTCTATGAGGGAAGACAGTGCGCCATTGTTTGCCAGTTTTGACAAAATTTTCGCGGAACCGGGCGAAATGACGAGACTCACCTCCTCGTGAACTCTGCGACCTCTCAGGATTGCCGCCGTTTTCATGAGATCCGCGTATGATGAATTCGTGCAACTTCCGATCGCGACTTGATCCACTTTGATGGGGCCGATCTCCGATACGGACTTTACGTTGTCGGGGCTGTGAGGCATTGCGGCCAAAGGCTCGAGATCGGACAAATTCACACGCAATGTCTCATCGTACGCGGCGTCGGCGTCCGCGGCCATTGGCATGTACTGTTCGCCTCTGCCCTGCGATTCCAAAAAAGCCTTCGTGTTTTCGTCGCTCGGAAATACCGAGGCAGTAGCGCCCAATTCCGCGCCCATGTTCGCGATCGTCGCCCGATCCGTGACGGACAGAGCCGCGACGCCCTCGCCTGAGTACTCGACGATGCGCCCTACGCCGCCCTTTACGGACAGTTCCTTCAATACGTGCAGAATCACGTCTTTCGCAGAGACCCAGGGACGCAACGCGCCCGTGAGATGCACGCCGATGACCTTCGGTACGGTGAGACTGTAAAAGCCCTTTGCCATCGCGACCGCGACGTCGAGGCCGCCCGCGCCGATGGCGATCATGCCGAGGCCTCCGCCTGTGGGCGTGTGGCTGTCGGAGCCGAGAAGCGTCTTGCCCGGAGCTCCGAAGTTTTCGAGATGGAGTTGGTGGCATATGCCTCCGCCGGGCTTTGAAAACAGGATGCCGTGACGCTTGGCGACGCTCTCGATGAACGCGTGATCATCCGCGTTTTCGAATCCCGTCTGCAGGGTGTTGTGGTCGATGTATGCGACCGAAAGCTCCGTCTTCGCCATGCCGGCGTCCATGGCTTCCAATTGCAGATACACCATCGTGCCCGTGCTGTCCTGCGTCAGCGTCTGGTCGATGCGTATAGAAATCTCCTCTCCGGGGTTGAGTTTTCCGTCGATCAAATGCGTCTCGAGTATCTTGTATGCCAGTGTATTTCCCATAGTGTCTCCCAAATGTACGCTCCCTGTCCGAGGGAACAACGCGATTTCCCGCGCGACTTCGATGTGTTTCGCGCCGATTTCTCGCGCGAGTCGCTTGTTTCATGATAATGCACATTGCGCGGACTGTCAATAAATGCGCAGCGAATGCGAAGTCATTTATGATAGAGGCAAGTGCGTTTTCGCAACGACGGAGCTTCGTTTTGAGACGGGTCGGAATTTCCGCCCGGAGCCCTTTACCTCTGCGAATTTTTGGCATATAATCGTTATTGACCGGCGAAACGTCCATGTTTTCGCCGATGTCGCGTTTTGCGTCGTGTCAGCGGAGACTTTCGCGGAGCGTTTTTCGCGATGAAACGGAGAGAAATATGATCAAGAGCATGACGGGATTCGGACGAGGCGAGGCCTCCGACGGCGTGAGAACCGTAACGGTCGAGATTCGAGCGGTGAACCATAGGTACGGCGAATTCACAGTGAAAGCGCCCCGGCGTTATGCGTTCGTCGAGGAGGCGGTAAAGAAGCTCGCGCGCGCGGAGATGAGACGCGGCAAGGCGGAGATCTCGATCAACGCGATGAGCGTCGCAGAGGAAGAATCTGCCGTTTTTGTCAATAGTGCCGCCGCCAAACAGTACTTTAAGGGGTTGCGGGAACTGCAAAGCTCGTTCGACGTCTGCGGCGATATCACACTCGAGCTGTTGGCTAGCCTGCCCGACGTCATGAAGTCGGCGCCGTCGGATTTGGACGAAGAGTCGATCATTCGCGTCGTTTCGTCCGCGACGACGAACGCACTGCGAACCTTCAACGATATGCGCGCGTCGGAAGGCGCCGCGCTCGCCTCGGATCTGATTGCCCGCGCGAATCTGATCGACGATTTGCTTCAGAAGATAGACGCGCGCGCCCCCGAGTTGCCGGCGCTCTATGCCGAGAGGCTGAGAGATCGCATCGCGGAATTGATGAACGCGGGCGCGCCGGATCTTCCGCAGGAACGGTTGGCTCAAGAGGTTGCGATCTTCGCGGACAGGAGCAATATCACGGAAGAGATCGTGCGATTGCGAAGCCATATCGCGCAGTTGCGGAGGATTTTGAACGAGGACGCGGGCGGCCCGGCCGGGAAAAAACTGGACTTTCTCGTGCAGGAGATGAATCGCGAGGCCAACACCATCGGCTCCAAGGCGAACGATTTGAAGATCACCGAGTGCATGCTGGACATGAAGAGCGAGATCGAGAAAATCCGCGAACAGGTACAGAATATCGAATGACTCGAATCAGAAGCGGGCGGATCTTTTTCGAGTTTCGGCCGATCGGTCGGAGGGGAGTCGTCTGCGACAGAGTTTTCGAAATCGCGATCCGAGCAGGATCGAGCGAGATGAGGAATATCGCGCGCGCCGTTGCTTTTGACGCGCGAACATGGTAGAATCATTCCATGTCATACGGACGACAAAACGGGGACACCGTGAAAAAGGGACGACTTTTCGTGATATCCGGGCCATCCGGCACGGGTAAGGGAACGATATGCAAGCGGCTCACCGATATTGCGGACGCGAAGCTTTCCGTGTCCATGACGACGCGCGCGCCCAGACCCGGAGAGCGTGACGGGATAAATTACTATTTCGTCGAGGAGTCGAGATTTCGAGAGGTTTTGGACGCCGGCGGTTTTCTGGAACACGCGGAAGTCTACAATTGTCTGTACGGCACGCCCAAGCAACCGGTGTTCGAACACTTGAACGCCGGGAGAGACGTGATTTTGGAGATAGACATTCAAGGCGCGTTGCGCGTGCGGGAACGCTGTCCGGAAGGCGTTTTTATATTCGTCCTTCCGCCGTCCATGTCGGAGTTGCGCAAGCGCATCGTCGGCAGGGGATCGGAGACTGAGGAGTCCGTCAACCTTCGCATGGGCGAGACGTTGAAGGAGATATCCTGCATCGACAAGTACGATTATTGCGTCGTGAACGGCGTATTGGACGACGCTGTGAATAGGATCGCCGCTATCATGACGGCCGAACATTCCAGGGTTGACGCCGACGTCGCGGAGCTGTTGGAACGATACAGAAACGAAGAAGCCGCGTTGCAGGGCGACGCGCCAACGAAAGGGGACAGATAATATGCTGTTGTATCCGTCAATCAATGAGATCAGAAAAAAGGCCGACAGTCGATACACGCTCGTCATCTTGGCCGCGAAAAGGGCCAGGGATCTGATCGACGGCAAGCCGCGGCTCACGGAAGAGGGAAGCGAGATACCCGTTTCCATAGCGGCCGACGAGATCTACGAGGATCTGATCACTTACACAAGGGATTGAAGGAATTACTTCTTTTTGGATCCGATCAATCCTTTGCGATAGGCCTTGAGAAACCTCTTGCAACCGCGGTCGTTTTCGAGCAGGATATCCGTCGCGTACAGCGTCGCGCGCATATCGCTCGATGTCGGATCCATGATCGCGCTGTCCATTCCCGCGGACATCGCCAAGGCGAGGAATTGACGGTTGATGATGCCGCGCAACGGCATTCCGTAGGATATATTGCTCAGACCCGATGTGATGCGCACCTCCGGATAGGCTTTTTTGATCTTGCGGACGGCGGCGTTGAAACTCAGCAACGCGTCGCTAGTCGTCGCGACGGAGGTGACCAAGGGATCGATGAACATCCGATCCAATCCGATATTGTATGACCTCGCTTTTTCTATGAGATCCTTCGCGATCTCGTATTTTATATCCGGATCGTTCGGTATGCCGTTTTTCTCGTCGCAGGTCAGCGCGATGATTTTCCATTCCGTATCCGCGATCTTTGGGAACAGTATGTCGCACTTGTTCCCTTCCCCTGAAACGGAATTCACGATGCCCGGTCTCTTCGCGCGGGGAATCAGGTCGATGATGAGGTTGATGTCGGAGCTGTCGATGCAGATGGGCGTATCCGAGCTGTCCTGCGCGAGGTCGATGAGCCATTCCATCGTTTCCCTCTCGAGTTCCGGACTCGTCCCCGCGCACACATCCAAATAATCCGCGCCGCACTCCGTCTGCTCGATCGCCAACGACCGAATATAGGATTCGTCTCTCTCCTCGATCGCTTTCCGCGCGGCGGGAATAAAACCGTTAATTTTTTCTCCGATGATGATCATGAATGAGCTCCTTTCGGTTTTCTGCAACAATGAGGGCAAGCGACGGAAGACGCGCCGCGTATACGTTTGATTGTAGGGCGTGTTTCCCCCGAAGTCAAGGCCTCGAATTTGGGGACTCGAATTTGAGACGCCGGATGGCGATTGCGATCCGCAGACGCGCCGGCTGTGCACAAAAACGGTTATTTTTCTGTTGCGACGTTAAGAACTGTTGCCGGCGGTGTGTCAGTTTATACGTCCCCCTGACACGCTCTTGTCGCATAAACGGTATACATCGATCGAAAACCGGTGTATAATAACTTCAATTGGGGCAAGGACGTTACTGCGGTAGGGCGATAAAGCGCCGCGACGCGCGAACGACGAATTTTGCGGGGGCGCGCGACAGGGAGAAGGGATTGCGAATTGTTTTTTTGCCCGACGGAAATGCGTGGGAGGGCGAGCCGGGCGCGAGACTGATCGATATCGCGGCCGAAGCGGGATATGTCCTCGACGGGAATTGCGGCGGACGCGGCGTCTGCGGCAGGTGCAAGGCGATCTCGGACGGGGT
>JAIRTJ010000027.1 GCA_031254995.1 Eubacteriales Family XIII. Incertae Sedis bacterium | reverse complement strand
GGATCTGGGGTATTATTGCATCGACAATCTCCCGCCGTCGCTCATGCGGAGTTTTCTCAATCTTATCTCTAAGGGCAAGCGCGATGTTCGAAAAATCGCCTTTGTCGCGGATATTCGCGGCGGCGAATTCTTCGACGAATTGCTCGAAAATCTGGCGGATTTGGACAAGGACGGCGCGCGTTATCGCATCCTCTTTCTCGACGCCTCGGACGAGGTGATTTTGCGGCGTTTCAGCGAAAGCCGGCGCGCCCATCCTTTGGCGCAGGATACGACGAACGCGGAAGCTGTACAGGAAGAACGCCGTCGTTTGGAACCCATTCGCAAGATCGCGGATTGTTGCATCGATACGACGCGTCTGCGAAACGCGGCTCTCTCAGAGGCTATCATGACAAAGTTCCTCGGGAACGGAAAGCGCGAGACCTTTAAATTCGTCATACAATCCTTCGGTTACAAGCATGGGATCCCTCAGGAGACCGATATACTCCTGGATGTGCGGTTCATCCCAAACCCCTTTTACGTGGACAGCCTGCGCAAGCTGACGGGCAACAGCAAGAGAGTTCGCGATTACGTCATGCGCGCGCCGGAGGCGGAGTTTTTTGCCGACGAGGCGATGAAGCTCTTTGAGGCGTTGAAACCCGCCTATGAGCGGGAGGGGAAATACGGCCTGAACATCGCGTTCGGTTGCACGGGAGGTCAACATCGTTCCGTTGCGATGGCGAATGTCATATACGCGCGGTTAAAGGAAAAGGGCGAAGACGTTGTCCTTACGCACAGGGATATATAAATGGCGGATAGAATAAAGATAACGGCGATCGGAGGGGGAACGGGTCTGTCCGTCCTGCTCAGAGGCGTCAAGCGCATCGAGAACGCGGATTTGACAGCTGTCGTTTCCGTCGCGGACGACGGCGGCAGCTCCGGCATCCTGCGAGAAGATCTCGGCATGTTGCCGCCGGGCGATATACGCAGCTGTCTCTTGGCTCTCGCCAGCGAGGAAGAAGGCATGCGCGAGCTTTTGGCCTATCGCTTCAAAGAGGGGCGATTGGCCGGGCAGAATGTGGGAAATCTCATACTCGCCGCCGCAGGGGACATTTACGGAAATTTCGAAAACGGCATCGAACGCATCGGCGATATACTGAAAGTGAAAGGCAAGGTCGTGCCCGTCAGCGGCGAAAAGATGGTGCTGTGCGCGGAACTCGAAAACGGAAACATCGTCGCGGGCGAATCGAACATACCGAGGGTCGCCGTCCGCGAGAAATCGAGGATAGCCCGCGTGTTTTTGGATTCCGAACGCGTTTCCGTGTCAGCGTCCGCGCGCGAGGCGATCTTGAACGCGGACATCGTTCTGATCGGCCCCGGCAGCTTCTACACCAGCGTCATCCCGAATTTTCTGACGACAGGCGTCGTCGACGCACTCGGTCGGTCAAAGAGCGTGAAAGTCTATGTCGGGAACGTCATGACTCAGCCGGGGGAAACCGATGATCTCGACCCCTCGCGACATGCGGAAATCCTCTGCGAGTACATGGATCCCGTTCGTCCCGATTTCATCATACTGAACAATCATCTTCTCGGCGCCGCCGAGCTCGCGAAATATACGAATGACGGGGCGACGCAACTCATACCCGACGACGGCGATCGGCGTGCGTTCGCTCGTCTTGGACTCAAACCGATCGAAGGCGGTTTCATCGACGTGAAAAAAGGATATGTTCGTCATGACGCCGTCGCCGTCGCCGAAGTCGTGTCGCGATTGGCGAAAGACTCCGGTTTCCCGGTATCCGGATTTTCTGTCTGAATGAGAGGCGATGAGATCATGCGCATGTCTTTTTCATCCGATACGAAGAACGAACTCACGCACGACCGTGCGGAGCGACGTTGTTGTCGCATCGCGGAGATTGCGGGCTTCATCCACGCGAAAGGCCGCATCTTTGCGCAAGGCAGGGACGGATTTGGCATCGCAGTTACGACGGAAAATCCCGCCGCGGCGAGGTATCTCAAGACGCTTTTGGCGGAAAGCTTAGGCGTTTCGGCGAATCTGATCGTGCGTAAATCCGGCTTCGGAAGCGGCGGTCGCGCCTACGAATTGAGGATTCGACCGGGTAAGGATGCGGAACGCGCGTTTGCGGAGATCGGCGGTCATTCGTTGCCGCTCGAACGCGACGCGGCGAACGGAAACGACGCTTCGAGATCCGGATCGCGCGCCGAGGGAATTTCGCGCGCGCAGAGCAAACGAATCGGAGACAAGAAATGTTGTCGCAAGGCCTATCTTAAAGGCGTCTTTCTCGGAGCCGGCACGGTCAGCGAACCCGAAAAGTCCTACAATCTGGAGGTCGTCTGCCGCGACGAATCATTCGCCCATGCGATCCGGCGATTGACGAACGGATTTACGGGCATGCGCGCGCGCGTCAGGAAGAGGCGTGACGGCGTCGTCGTTTACCTGAAGAGCGCGGAGCAGATCAAGGACATGCTGAACATCATCGGCGCGCACACGCAACTCCTGAAATTCGAAAGCGCCATGGTTCTCAAGGATGTGCGCAATCGCACGAACCGCATCAACAATTGCGACCACGCGAATCTCGATCGTTCTCTCGCTGCGGCGGCCGCGCAACTCGCGAACATCGACCTTTTGCGCGCGGAAAATCGCTTGGACGAATTGCCCGGACGACTTCCCGACTTGGTTTCGGCTCGACTTGCTCGCCCCGAAGCTTCCTTGTCCGAATTGGGTGAGCTCCTCGATCCGCCGCTCGGAAAATCCGCGGTTTGCGCCGGGTTCAAACAAATCGCCGCGTTCGCGAACGCTCCGCATTTATTTACGATATGAGTCCGCATTCGCTCCGCATTTTATGATATAATAACATACAGAGCAAGCCGGGCGGTCGCGTGAGGGTTCCCTCATGAGGAAAGTCCGGACTCCGCAGGGCAAGGGTGCCGGATAACGTCCGGTGAAGGCGACTTTAAGGAAAGTGCAACAGAAACACACCGCCGAAACAGAGGCGAACGCGAGTCGAACAAAACGACAAGCTCGAACCTGCTGTGGTAAGGTTGAAATGGTGGGTTAAGAGCCCACCGGGGGCATGGTGACATGCCTGCCGTGTAAACCCCACCCGGTGCAAGGCCAAGCAGAGCAGCAGTCCGCACAGTCGGATGACGGCGGCCCGTCGTCGCTCGGAATGGTAGGCCGCAAGCGGATACCGTTTGGTGTCCCGGAGGGCGACGGCGACGTCGCTCCCAGATAGATGACCGTCTTTAACAGAATCCGGCTTACAGGCTTGCTCAGTATTTTTGATTGTTCGAACAGATTTGATCTCCGCGTTCATCATGACCCGGGCGCGGCGTCCGGAAATCCCGCAGGGACGTCCTGTCGTCGTCGCTTGAATGCAGAGAACACATGTTCGCTTTCGAAAATTGCGCGCGCGGCTCAACGAAACAAACGAGATACGCAGAATTGAGGGGGAACGAATGACGAAAGACGATAAGCGCTCCGGCTCGCGAACAAACGCAAAACAAGGTTCCGACTTTGAAGGAGTCCGGGACGCCATCGAACACGGTTTGGAGAAAATCGAGAAAAAAGAGGGCGAGATCCGACTCGCGGAGAACAAGATGGGTGTCATGCCCATCAGACGTCTCATCATCACCATGTCGTTCCCCGCGATGATCTCAATGATCGTCGGCGCGCTCTACAACATCGTCGAAAGCATATTCGTCGCAGGCATTTCGGAGGCGGCGATGGCCGCGATTACCTTGGTTTTTCCCGTCCAGATGTTGCAGGTTTCCTTCGGCGTGGGCACGGGCGTAGGTCTCAATTCTCTCATTTCCAGGCGGCTCGGCGAAAGGAGACAGGCGGAGGCCGACAGCGCGGCCTCGCACGGATTTTTTATCGCGTTTATCAATTGGATGCTCTTCGCGTCCTTCGGTTTATTCTTTGCGAAACCGTTTATCGCGATGTTCACAAACGAGCCTTTCATTCTCGAAAACGCGACGATCTATTGTCGCATCGTCGTCATCGGTTCGCTCTTTCAATTCGTTTCCATATGTTGCGAGCGAATATTGCAGGCGACGGGCAACATGTTGTTCCCGATGATCTTCAATCTGACGGGGGCGGCTCTGAACATCATCCTTTCGCCGATCCTCATCCTCGGCCT
>JAIRTJ010000018.1 GCA_031254995.1 Eubacteriales Family XIII. Incertae Sedis bacterium | reverse complement strand
ATCTTTTCGAAGGGATGCGAAAGCGCTTCCGCGACTGCCGGCACGGAAAATATCGTGTTGCAACCATACTCGGCGGCGTATATGTCCGCGGGCGAAAAATACGGAATTTCAATAAAATTGCGCACCCGCAAAAAATTCTTCACCTCTCTGAGATTTACGCCGGGATTGAATTTGTTCAGAAGATAGACGACATCGCCGCCCGAGGACTCGTAATCCTTGAACAATTCGGGTTTCTCCCGATCCGCCATCATCGCGGAGGGCAAGGGATCGACCGCGACGCAGACCCTGTCCATGTCGTCCAATATCTTGCGCAATTCGCGTATCCGATCCTCGTCCCGGTCCAGAGACAGCCCGAAAGAGCCGCTGATGTCGCAGATGACGGTGTCGCCGACGGCATTGTCGATGAGCCTTATGAAATCCACGATTTCAAATCGCTCGTACTCCTCGCCGGGCACGCGCAGCGCCCAATTGACGCCTCCGTCGCGGTTTGCGAGTCCTCGGATGGGACGTCCCTTCGAAAGAAGACTGTAAAACGATACGTATTCGCGACCGGCAAAGCGTTTGTCGATGCCTATGCGATCATAATCGAACCCGTCCGGAGGTCGATTTCGATCGTTGATCTCCACAACCGCCGCCGCGCAGCCGTCGCGCGCGCGTCGAGAATCGAGCGGTCGACCGACCATTCCGTCTTCCGCCTTTTGAGAATCCGGCGAAGATCCGCCCGCGCCTCGCCGTCCGAGCGGTGTACGCCGTTCTGCGTTTCTTCGGCTCGCGAGGTATTCCGCGAAGGCGAAAGCAAGGGCGGTCGCGCCGGCGTTCCCGCTCAAGCCGATGAAGGCGTATTTGATTTTCTCGCGTCCCGCGCTCGCGGGGACATCAGGACGTTTGCGTGAAAGACGCCTGTCGAGTTTCGGACGAAACCCTCGAGCTCCTTCCGCGCCGCCCGCCGCATCCATTTTCTCCATTCCTATATAATATAATTATTTGAAAATAATGTCAACATGAAACGTAAAAATTTTTCCTCTGCGGAACAAGTTCGGATCGGAACTTTGCGCCCGCCGCCGCGACACGGGATTTCGATCATTCATGCTTTGAAAACCACGGTGAATTCGCTGCCCTCGCCCGGCTTGCTCTTCACCTCGATCTCGGCGTCGAACAGCGCGGCGATATGTTTGACGATGGCGAGTCCCAATCCCGTGCCGCCAACCGCTTTAGACCGACTTTTGTCGACGCGAAAAAACCGCTCGAACAATCGTCCCATGTGTTCCTCCGATATGCCGATGCCCTCGTCCTTCACGGAGATGCGGATCCGCCCCGATTCCTTTGCGGCGGTTATGCGAATTTCGGAATCGGCGTTCGAGTACTTTACGGCGTTTTCGATGAGATTTGCCATCATCTGTTTGAATCGATCAGCGTTTCCTCCCATGTGCATCTCGTAGCTGTAATCGAAGAGTATTCCTATTCCCGCTTCTTTCGCCAGGGGAGCGAATACCTCCGCGACCTCGCTGATGGCCTCGACGACGTCGATGTCGCCCTCCGTATTCGTCTCTCTGCCGCTTTCGATGTCGGATATGATGAGAATGTCGTCTATGAGTCGGCCCAATCTTGCCGACTCGATGGAGATGATGTCGAGAAATCTGTCGCGCGTCTTCTCGTCTATGCTCTTGTCGTCGCGTATCGTCTCGACAAAGCCTGCGATGGATGTGAGCGGAGTCTTCAACTCGTGCGTGACGTTCGCTACAAATTCCCGGCGAATGTTCTCCGCCTTCCTGTTTTCGTCCATCGTTCGGGTAAGTCTTCGCTCCATCTCGCGAACGGGGCGCGTCAGCCGTTTGGAATAAAAGAGCGCGAGGATTGCGGCGAAAACGATGCCTATCAGTGATGAGAGCAGAGCGCTCTTGATCGCCTGATCCATGATGATATCGGCCTTGTTCACCTCCATTGCGATGCGCGTCACAAAGACACGATCCGGGTCGCCGTCGCCGATCTCCGCCGCATAGAGGTATTCCCGCCCGAAGGTCTTGCTCTCCCTGTCACTGCCGCCCGCGCCGGTTTGAACGGCCTCTATGATCTCTTCTCGGTCGCCGTGATTCTCCATGTCGACATACCCGGTTCCCGCCTTTGAATCGCCGAGAACCGTTCCGCTCGGATCGACAAAGGTGATCCTGTATCCGCTCTCCCTTGAAAAAATATCCGCGTACTCGGTCATCGACAATTGCGTCCCGTCGACGAAATCCTTGGCGATGCTTTGATTGATGAGGCGAACATACAGATGCAACGACTGCTCTTTTTCATTCAGATAGGCGGAGACTCCGACGCACACGGAGACGATGGCCGTCACGAATACGCCGACCAAAATGATGGACACGGAATAAACCAAAACTCGCTTGCGCATATCGATACCCCATCAATAATCGAAGGCCGCGGAGGAAACCCTCGCAACGCAAAATGAAGCAATTACTTCATTTTGTATCCGACGCCGCGCACCGTCGAAATGTATCTGTCCTCTCCGCCGCCTAATTTTCGACGCAGATAACGCACATGGACATCCACCGTACGCGTCTCCCCTGCGTAATCATACCCCCAAACCTTGTCGAGAAGCCTGTCCCGCGTCAGGACGATCCCCCGGTTTTCAGCCAGGGTTTTCAACAATTCGAACTCCTTCAACGTGAGAGCGACGGGTCTGCCGTTGACTGCGACTTCGCGACCCGGAATGTCGATGCGCAGATCGCCTATGACGAGCGCGGAATCTCCGGTCGCCGATTCCGCGCCGTTCGCCGAGGCTTTTCCCTCGAAGTCATCGGCAGCGTTGGCCTTCGCGTCAAGCCCTGCGCCTTCGATCTCGCAACGTCGCAACACAGCGCGAATGCGCGCCTTGAGCTCCCGCACGCCGAACGGTTTCGTAATGTAATCGTCCGCACCGAATTCCAAACCTAGAACCTTGTCCACCTCGTCGTTTTTGGCGGTCAGCATGATGACGGGAACGGGATTTCCCGCTTCGCGCAACGCGCGAATCACGCCGTAGCCGTCGAGCGCGGGCAACATGATATCCAAAAGGATCAGATCGGGGTTCTCCTCGTTTGCCGCCGCGAGTCCGCTTTTTCCGTCCTCGGCAATGACGAGTTCGTACCCCTCCGAGACGAGATTGTACGCGATCAATTCTCGGATGTTTTCTTCGTCCTCTACGATCAGTATCTTTGTCATTCTGCGCCCCGCAATCTCGCGGGATCGTATGCGTCCCGCGCGAACCGCGCGTTCGCTTCCCTGTGCGATCAAACGCGCTCACTGATAGTATAGTCCCCAAACGCGGAATTGTAAAACTCTATCCGCGCGGCCTCTCAGCGTTCTCCATCTCGTAATTCCCCTCCATCACAAACACGGTCTCCTCACAGATGTTCGTGGCATAATCCGCGATACGCTCCAGATGCGCGGCGATGAAGAGGAACATCACGCTCTGCTTCGTCTTCGTTCGATCATTTTCCGCGATGACGAGCAATTCGTCATAAATGTCGCGAAACATCTCGTCGATCTCCTCATCGGCCTTCCAGACCTTGCGCGCCAGTCTCAAATCGCGATTTACATGCGAGTCGATGGCGTTTCGAACCATGCGCGCCGCCATGCAGGACATGCGGGGGATATCGACCAAATCCTTGATGTATTCCTCGTTTTCAAAGCGCAGCGTGTACTTCGCGATATCCTCGCAATGATCTCCGATCCGCTCCAGATCGCGGATGATGTTCATGATGGAGATGACGCAACGCAGATCGCCGGCCAAGGGTTGCTGCGTCGCGAAGAATTTGAGACACATATCGCTGATCGCGTCCTCCGTGTCGTCGATGATTTCGTCTCCGTCTATGATGGACATAGCCAAATTCGAATCCCTTTCCTTCAGGCTCTTGATGGAATCGTTGATCGCGTTTTCGACCAAGACGCCCATCTCGATCACCGCATCCGCGATGGCGTTCAATTCGCTGTCCAAAACAGGTCTTGCCGACATAT
>JAIRTJ010000109.1 GCA_031254995.1 Eubacteriales Family XIII. Incertae Sedis bacterium | reverse complement strand
GAATTGCCGAAACACACGAGGCGCAAACTGGGGGGGGGTATAGGGCTTTTCTCTCGTTTACCGACGGTTCTTTCAGGGCTAAGGTCTTGAGCGCGCGGGGCGCTACAGTGCGCGATGCTTGGGAAAACGCACTCGACTCGGCACGGGCATACCTGAAATCGCACGGGTTCACGGCGAGATATCTCAAGGCGGATTTCCCCGGCGGCATTAGGACTATCGACACGGCAAAGCTCCTCGCAACGCTGAAAGACATCCAATGGTTGGACGAGACGCTGAACTCCTTCTTTCGATTCGGGATCGCGTTTGACGATGAATTCAAGGTTGCGCTCCTAGAGCAGGAGCTGAACGGAAATCGCATCTTGGACGCGGAGGATGCGGACGGAATCGTGATGAAACGCATGAACAGTTACCTCGCGCAACAAGGACGCGATGCGCTCGAAAAATTGCCCGACGAATTGACGCTCTTTTCCTGTCGCGGCTACATAAACGACGAAGGCGAATGTCTCGCTCTGAATTACGAGCAATCCGGCGATCACGGGCGACAGGATTACGGGAGAAGGGCGATACCCGATATCGACTTGCCCGATTCCCTGAGGGCGATCGCGAATAAAAACATCGAATTTCTGAAGGATTCCATGAAAGAGGACGGCAGTTTCGTATACGGATGGAGACCATGTACGGATCGTCCTTTGGACAATTACAACATCCTGCGGCACACCGGCGCCGTATGGTCGTTGATAGATTACTATCGGGATACGCGCGATGCAAGCGTAAAACCGTACATTGATCGCGCCGTCGATTATCTGTTGAAGACCGACATGGAATATACGGACGACGGCGATGCGGCTTATATCGTGACTCGAAAGCACAATGAAATCGAAGTCGGCGGCAATGGCTTGGCGATTTGCATGCTGGTGAATTATATGGAGGTCTTCGACACCGATCGATACATGGATGTATGCGAGCGTCTCGGCGAGGGAATTCTCCGCCTTTTGGATCCGGACACGGGGAAATACTATCATGTGCTGTATTTCGGGGAACCCGGCGAGAAGGACTTTTCGCGCAAAGATCCTTTCAGAACGGTCTTTTACGACGGAGAATCCACCTATGCGCTGTGTTCGATGTATCGTCTTACGGAGGATGAAAAATGGCTTGACTCCGCGAAGATCGCCGTCGAAAACTTCATCGAGAACGATTATGAGAAATATCGAGATCAATGGGTCGCTTATTCGATGAACGAGATCACGAAGTATGCGGACGACGAACGATATTACGCATTCGCGCTGCGAAACGTTCAATCGAATTTGAAGATCATCCGAGAGTCTCCGGTGAGCTATCACACGAGAATGGAATTGCTCATGACTTCGTTTGAGATGTACGATCGCATGAAACGGGAAGGTATTTCCGTCCTCTATGAGCAGACGGTGTTCGATGAGAAAGCGTTCATAGATACGATCTTCTATAGAGCGGAGTACATGCTCAATTTTTGTTTCTTTCCCGAATACGCCATGTACATGGCAAACCCCTCGCGGATCGAGGACATATTCTTCGTGCGTTATGACAGCTTTCGCGTACGCATAGACGACATCCAACACTATCTCGGAGGATATCGCCAATTCGTAAAGCAGTACGATCGATTGGCGGAATATCGCTGAAAATCAAGTTCGTTGAGATGAGGCAATCGGTTCGCATCAAAGTCCTTTTCTGCTGCGCGAGGATGCTTTTTCGACGCTGATATGGTACAATAAGTCCGTAAGTTGTTTCACGGCGCCGGAGAGAGTATGCATTTTTACTTGAAAATCGGATTTGTCGCGCTGTTTTGCCTGCTCATCCTATGTGTCGGGTTTTTCTTCGTGAACAAGCTGATGGACAGCGCGATCGAGAGCATGAAGAACAGGAAAGGCAAATGAACAGAGGTCTGTTTATCACCTTTGAGGGACCTGACGGTTCGGGAAAATCCACGCAGATCGAACTGTTGAGGGATTTTTTGTCGAATATGGGTATTAGTTCCGTCGTGACGCGGGAACCCGGCGGCACCGAGATAGGCGAAAAGATAAGGCGCATCATCTTGGATCGGAACAATGCCGAAATGTCGGATATGACGGAGATGTTGCTGTACGCAGCTTCGCGAGCGCAACACGTGGACGAGTTCATCAGACCGAATCTTGAGGCCGGGCGCATGGTGATCAGCGATCGCTTTGTCGATTCGAGCATCGTATATCAAGGGACGGGACGACGTCTCGGCGACGCGGTTTCGCGCGTCAACGAATACGTCGTCGGCGACTGCGTTCCCGATGCGACATTTCTTCTCAAAGTCGATCCTCGCATCGGCTTTCTCAGGATGGGAAAGCGGGTCGAGGATCGAATCGAATCGGCGGGGTTGCCTTACCACACGGATGTATATAACGCGTATCTGGAATTGGAATGCGAGTTTCCCGAGCGAATCATCGGCATCGACGCGACCGCCGAGGTCGAAGTCATACAGGATCGGATACGAGCCGAGATCGAGAAATTGATCGAAGCTCACGCGAAACGCGACGGGATTCGCGCTTCGACGGGCTTTTGCGACGGAACGGGACAATTTCCCGCGGAACGCGGATGACGAACGCGGATTTCACTGCGATCATCGAGGAATTGCGCGATCGCGCGGACGCAAACAGGCTTCCGCACGCGTTCATCGTCTGCGGCGCGAACGACGAGGAAAGGATGTCATTCGCGAAGAGACTCGCGCAAGCGCTCTTCTCCGACGATGAGACGGCCGCGCAAAAGATACGCGGCGACAATTGCGAGGATTTGATCGTCGTTCGCAAGGATGGAGACGCCGTCAAAGTTCGACAGATCGAGGAACTGTCCGTCGCGTTGAAAAACAAGCCTTACAGCGCGGAACGAATCATCGCGGTCATCGCCGACGGAGATTTTATGACGGAATACAGT
>JAIRTJ010000119.1 GCA_031254995.1 Eubacteriales Family XIII. Incertae Sedis bacterium | reverse complement strand
GGCTTTTCCTTTTCGCTGTGAATATGCATGATCCTATCTCCGAGATATTCCGCATCCCTCGTCAATTCTCGACGATGTTCTTGACCGTCTGCAAAAGTCTTTCGGGCTTGAACGGTTTTACGATGAAATCGAGCGCGCCTAATTTCACGGCCTCGATCACCATGTTTTCCTGTCCCATCGCCGAACACATCACGACCTTCGCGTCGGGATCCTTCTCGCGAATCTCCTGCAACGCGGAAATACCGTCCTTTTCGGGCATGGTGATGTCCAACAGGACGAGATCGGGCTTAATCTCGTCATACTGCTTTATCGCTTCATTGCCGTTTCCCGCTTCGCCGAATTCGGAATACCCCGCTTTTTTCAGGTTCTCCCGAATCATCATCCGCATAAAAGCCGCATCGTCCACTATCAGTATCTTTGCCATCGTATTCAGTTACTCCTTCAAAACGCGCAATACATGAGACGCGTCGGATCGACATTCCGAGTGCGAAAGGATGCGCCGCGCGATAAAAAGACCCGCATGTTCGAACGGTCTCGACATTATTATACATTGTAAAAGAAACGGAAGCAATGAAAAAACTGTTTTCTGTTCCCCTATCTCCGTTGAAAAAGAAATCGACGGCCATAAGACCCGAATTCGCGCGCCTCTTTGCCTGTCGATTGCGGCGGAAGAGGGACTGATTGTCGCAATGCGAAGGCGGAAACGGATTATATGGGAATTTCTTCCAATACTTTGCCGTCTGCGACGATTATTGCCTTGTCAATTGATGCTATGATGTATTATAATCAAATAGACTCAAAAACCGCGATCTCCGGGCGCCTGAGGATGGGCCGCGCAAAGGACATGATATGAGCGACGACTTTAACAGCGATTCCATGTTGGAATTATACCTTTTCGAATCCACCGGCTTGCTCGACAGTCTTGACGCCATGTTGCTCAAGGCCGAATCCGAACGCAAACTCACGCAGGAAAACATCAACGAGATCTTTCGCATCATGCATACCATAAAGGGTTCGTCCGCGATGATGAACTTTTCCCTCGTCTCCGAGATCGCGCACAAGACCGAAGATCTGTTTGCGATCATTCGCGATAACGGCCCGGATGAGGCGAATTTCGACGAGCTCTTCGACACTGCCCTTCGCGTATCGGATTTCCTGGAAAAAGAAGTCGAGAAGATACAAAACGGCGAAGAACTGTCGGAAAACAATCCCGCATTGACCGATGAGATCGTCGCGCTGACGGAAAAAATCAAGGCGGAGACTCCGAACGCGTCCGAGAAACCGAATCTGGGCAGGGTCCTCGGCGGCGCGCCGACTCCGGTCGCGGGAACGGACGCCGCGAGTGAACCGAAACCCGTCAAAAACCCCGAACCCGTCGCAACCCGAAAGCCTGAGCCGGCTGAAAAATCCGAACCCGTCGCGACCCGAGAACCGGATCCGGTCGAGCAAATACCCTCCGACGCCGATTTCTCAGATACGCCCGTCGCTCCGGAGGGCGGCAGAATATTGGGACTCGAACCGCACAACGCTTCGCCCGCACAGAAAGCGGCGACGTCAACCGGCTCGAAGACCGTCGGCCGCATCGTGGTCGAAAGCACGAAAAAACCGAACAGTTTGGCTACGTACAACATCCACATACATTTCAATGAAGGCGCGCGGATGGAAAACATCCGGGCATACATGCTCGTGAACAAGCTCAACGAAATGGGAACCGTCAACCGAACCGTTCCCGACAATTTGGAGAGCAACGCGGAAGCGGCCGATTATATCGTCGAAAACGGCTTCTACGTCAACTTCACGACGAGCATGTTTCGCGAGCAGATCGAAACCGTCGCGAAAGGAACCCTTTCGGTAGAATCCGTTTCGTTCACGCGACGAATGCCCGACGAGAGCGCGCAAACCCCGGACATTTCATCCGACGGAGGCATTTCCGGCAGATTCGAACAGTTCTCGCGCGACGGGAGCGAGGAGGATTTTCACGCGGAAATCCGGTCGCCGGATCCCGATGATGACTTCCCCGATGAAGCGCTGCATTCGAACATCGACGGAGACTTTCGTGCGCGGCAAGGAAGCATCCCTTCCTCTGAGTCCATTGGCGAAGGGAAAGCGCAGGCAGGCGAGGCTCCGACCGTCTTGCGAGCCCGTTTCGACGCGCGCGAAACGGCAGCGCAGGCGATCGCCATGTCCTCGTCGTCGAAACCGCGAAGAAAGGCCAATCGCATCGTGAGCGCGGGGATGCACCCGTCCTCTTCGGGCGAACGCGAAATCAGGCGGGAACCCGCCGCGCAGGAGCCGATTGAGAGACCTGACGCGGCGCAAATCGCAGCGACGCCCGTCCGCGAAGAAAAAAGCGCGAGTGCCCCGACGATCGTCTCGACGACGGGCGAAACAAAGTCCGCGAGAGATCAAGAAAGCTCGATCCCGTTTGAAGCGGGCGCCGTCGGCAAGCCTTTGCGGCAGAACATAATCAGCGTGGATCTGACCAAATTGGACTCGTTGCTGGATCTCGTCGGAGAGATCGTGATCAACGAATCCATGGTCACGGAAAATTCCGACCTCGACGGCGTGGATTAGGTAAACTTCCGCAAATCCGCTCGTCAAGTGAACAAGCTGACAAAAGAACTCCAGGACTCAGTCATGTCCGTTCGCATGGTGCCGGTTTCGTCGACATTCCGGCGCATGCGCCGCGTCGTCCGCGACATGGGAAAACGACTGGGAAAGGATGCCGAGCTCGTCCTCATCGGCGAAAACACGGAGGTGGACAAGACCATTCTCGACGCCTTGAATGACCCGATCATGCATCTGGTGCGCAACGCGATGGATCACGCCATCGAAACCGGCGAGGAACGCGAAGCCGCGGGAAAGAGCGTGTCGGGTCACATCGTGCTGTCCGCGCGAAATATGGGAGGAGACATCATCATCTCCGTAAGCGACGACGGGTGCGGACTCAACGCGCAGGAGATATTGGCTGCGGCGGATGAAAAAAAACTTCTGAAAAAGCCGCACGCCGAATACACGGAAAAGGAGATCTTCAACCTGCTCATGATGCCGGGATTCTCCACAAAGGAGAATGTCACCGAGTTCTCAGGGCGCGGCGTGGGCATGGATGTCGTGAAGAGCAACATCGAAAAGATCGGCGGCACGGTCATAATCGAGAGCGCGAGGGGCGTGGGAACGAACATCCTCTTGAAAATTCCGCTCACATTGGCCATCATTTCCTGCATGGAGATCAAATTGGGCGCCGACATCTATTCCATCCCCATCACGAGCATCCGGGAGTCCTTCAAGTCTTCCGCAGGGCAATTCATCTGCGACCCGAT
>JAIRTJ010000117.1 GCA_031254995.1 Eubacteriales Family XIII. Incertae Sedis bacterium | reverse complement strand
GGGAACCCATGAGTGCGTCCGCAACATCGTCCGTCGCCTTCGTCCACGTCTTTACGACTCCCTCGTAGCGCTCCGACTCGGACATCAGTCCGTGTCTGTACGCTTCCTCGTACTTATTGACTTTTTCGTCGGCCGCCGCGATGATTTCGGCCTTTTCGGTGGGTATCTCCATGTCCGAGACGCTGATGGTAACGGCCGCGAGCGTGGAATAATGGAAACCCATCTCCTTTACGTGGTCGAGCATGAGCGCCGTATTCGTGTTGCCATGCTTGCGATAGCACCTGTCGATGATCTCGCCCAACCTCTTCTTGTCGCACAGGAAATCCGTTTCGAGCGAATACGGATCGTTCTCCCTGTTCACATAGCCCAAATCCTGCGGAATGTGTTCATTGAATATGAATCTCCCCACGGTGGACTCGATCAATTTTCCGCGCCGATCGTCCTCGCCCGCGTAACGACGAACCTTCACCTTCGCGTGAAGTCCGACGATGCCGTTGCGATAGGCCATGAGCATTTCGTCGTAATCGGTAAAGATCTTACCGTCGCCCTTCTCCGCTTCGGTATCGCGCTCGTCCGCGCCCGGATGCGTGAGGTAATACGTGCCGAGGATCATGTCCTGCGTCGGCGTCGTGATGGGCGATCCGTCCTTCGGCGCAAGAATGTTATTGACCGAAAGCATGAGAAATCTGGCTTCGGCCTGCGCTTCTACGGTTAGAGGCACATGCACCGCCATCTGGTCGCCGTCGAAATCCGCGTTGTACGCGGTGCAGACCAACGGATGCAACTTGATCGCCTTGCCCTCGACCAACACGGGTTCGAACGCCTGTATGCCCAAGCGATGCAAGGTAGGCGCGCGATTCAGCAGGACGGGATGTTCCTGAATGACCTCATCCAGAACGTCCCAGACCTCCGGACGCACCTTTTCGACCATGCGCTTGGCGCTCTTGATGTTGTGCGCGTTGCCGTTCTCAACCAATTCCTTCATGATAAACGGCTTGAACAGTTCCAAAGCCATCTTTTTCGGCAATCCGCACTGATAGAATTTCAATTCGGGGCCGACGACTATTACGGAACGACCCGAATAATCGACTCTCTTGCCAAGGAGATTCTGGCGAAAACGACCCTGTTTGCCCTTCAGCATATCCGAGAGCGATTTCAGCGGGCGCGAACCCGGTCCGGTGACCGGACGACCCCTCCTGCCGTTGTCTATCAAGGCGTCGACCGCCTCCTGCAACATGCGCTTTTCGTTCCGAACGATGATGTCGGGCGCGTTCAGCTCGAGCAAGCGGATAAGCCTGTTGTTGCGATTGATGACGCGTCGATACAGATCGTTCAAATCGGAGGTGGCAAATCTGCCGCCGTCGAGTTGAACCATCGGCCGAATATCCGGCGGGATGACGGGAATCACCTCGAGTATCATCCATTCGAGTTTGTTGCCGGACGCCCGCAAAGCCTCGATCACCTCGAGTCTCCGCACGATCTTCACCTTTTTCTGACCCGAGGCGGTCTTCAATTCCTCGCGCATCGACGCGGACAGTTCGTCCATGTCGATATGCGTCAGCAGTTCGCGAATGGCCTCCGCGCCCATCGCGGCCTTGAAGCCCTCTCTGTACTGTTCTTTGTACTCTCGATACTGATCCTCTGTGAGGATCTCCATGTAACTCAAATCGGTTTCGCCGGGATCCGTGACTATATATGCGGCAAAATATAACACTTTTTCCAAGTTTTTCGGAGAAAGGTTCAGCACCAACCCGATTCTGCTCGGAATCCCCTTGAAATACCAAATGTGCGAAACGGGCGCGGCCAATTCGATGTGCCCCATGCGCTCGCGCCGAACCTTTGCTTTCGTGACCTCTACGCCGCAACGGTCGCAGACGATGCCCTTGAACCTTATTCTCTTGTATTTCCCGCAATGGCACTCCCAATCCTTGATCGGGCCGAATATCCGCTCGCAAAACAGACCGTCCTTTTCCGGTTTGAGCGTTCTGTAATTGATCGTTTCGGGTTTTTTCACGATGCCTCGGGACCAACTCAATATCTTTTCGGTCGACGCCAAGCTGATCTGCAACGCTTCAAAATTGTTCAATTCGTTATTGTTCAAAACCCTCTCCTTCCTGCGTATTGGCTCCTGCCGAAGACAGCTTTTGCGTTCGGCTCGCCTTTTTGCGCTCCGGTCGCGCTCTGTGTTCCCGCCGGAGACTTATCGTGTCGGTGCTATGCCTCGTCGGTCTCGTCTGTCGATATCGCCTCGTCCTCGCTCGCGTCCTCGCCGCCCGAAATTTCTTCATTCTCCGGTTCGGGGGCTTCCTCTTCCTTCGCATCGTCGTCCGAGTCGATGCGATAATACTCCTCGTCGTCCAATGTCAATTTGTCGGAAGAGATGATGCGTTCCAGACTCGACGCCGTGCCGAGATCCACGTATTCCTTTAATTCGATTTCCTCGTTCTCCTCGCTCAGAACCTTGACGTCGAGTCCGAGGCTCTGCATTTCCTTGATAAGAACCTTGAAGGACTCGGGAATGCCCGGCTCGGGGATGTTTTCTCCCTTCACGATGGCCTCGTAGGTCTTTACGCGACCCACGATGTCGTCGGATTTGACCGTCAATATTTCCTGCAATGTATAGGCCGCGCCGTAGGCTTCCAACGCCCAAACTTCCATTTCCCCGAATCTCTGTCCGCCGAATTGCGCCTTGCCGCCGAGGGGTTGTTGCGTTACCAACGAATACGGCCCCGTGCTTCGGGCGTGAATCTTGTCGTCGACGAGATGGTGGAGTTTCAACATGTACATATAGCCCACGGTGACCGGATTGTCAAACATCTCACCGGTTCGCCCGTCGCGGAGTTTCAGCTTGCCGCTCCTTGGGAATCCGCATTCCTCCAAGAGACCGATGATGTCCTTTTCGTTCGCGCCGTCGAATACCGGCGTACTGACATACCAGCCCTTGTTGTGCGCGACCAATCCCAGATGAACCTCGAGCACCTGCCCGACATTCATTCGCGAGGGGACGCCCAGAGGATTGAGCATGACCTGCAACGGCGTACCGTCCTCCATGAACGGCATGTCCTCTTCGGGCAATATGCGCGAAATGACGCCCTTGTTGCCGTGTCTGCCGGCCATCTTGTCGCCGACGCTGATCTTGCGTTTCGTGGCCACGTAGACCCGCACGAGTTTGTTGACTCCGGGCGACAGCTCATCGCCGTTTTCGCGGCTGAACGTCTTGATGTCCACGACGATTCCTGTCTCTCCGTGCGGAACTTTCAGCGAAGTATCCCTCACCTCGCGCGCTTTCTCTCCGAAGATCGCGCGGAGCAATCGCTCCTCAGCCGTCAATTCCGTCTCGCCCTTAGGCGTGACCTTCCCGACGAGGATGTCGTAGGACGAGACTTCCGCGCCGACGCGCACGATGCCTTCCTCGTCCAAATCCCGTCTCGCGTCGTCGCCCACATTCGGTATGTCGCGCGTGATTTCCTCAGGCCCCAACTTGGTGTCGCGCGCCTCCGCCTCGTATTCCTCGATGTGGAGAGACGTAAGGATGTCGTCCATTATGAGATGCTCGTTCAGGATTATCGCATCCTCGTAGTTGTAGCCCTCCCACGTCATAAAACCGATGAGAAGGTTCTTGCCGAGCGCGACCTCGCCTTCATTCGTGGAAGGCCCGTCAGCGATGACCTCGTCCTTTTCGACGTGCTCTCCCTTTACGACGATCGGCCTCTGATTGATGCAGGTTCCTTGGTTGGATCGTTTGAATTTGAGCAACCTGTAGACATCAGTCGCCCCGTCGCCGTCCGCTTCCGAAACTGCCGTCTTCTTCTCGGCAACCTCGGGCGCCGCGCCGCGAATGTTATCGCTCAAAGTCGCGATTCGCTTCGCGAGATTCTCGACCTTCTTCGCATCCGCCGCATCGTCCGCCTCGGATTGCTTCAATATCTCGGCTTCTTTTTTCAGGTTTTTTATGTCTTTTTTAGCCTTTTTTTCCTCCTCGGTCGCATTCGCGTCGAATCCTCGACTTTCCAATTTCTTGCGGATATCCGAAACGCTCTTGTCTCCGACACCTTCGATTCCCTTTAAATCCTCCTCGGTCGCCGAGGCCAATTTGAACACCGTATCGATGCCCGCGGTCGCGAGAAGATTCATGAGACGCGGCGAATCGATCAACTCATCCGCTTTCTCCTTCCTCGCCGCGGCGTATTTCGCCGCGATTTCCTCCGCTTCCGTAAGAAGGCGTTCCGTTTCAGCCTTGTATTCTTTTTTCTCGGTCAACTGCCGTTCAAGCTCGCCCTTTTCACGCTCTTTCTCGATCTTTTCCGCGTCCCATTTATCGACGCGCGCGAGCAATTTTTTCAATTCGTCTTTCAGCTTGCCGATGTCCGCCGCGTTTTTCTCCGCATCGTCCTTGCGGATCCGAATCATGTCCGCGTCGACGTATTCCACCACGCCGGCGTTTTTCGCGAGAATCACCACGCCGCTGTCTCGCGCGGCGGTGAATTCCATTCCCGTGCCGACGATAGGCGCGTCCGTGATCAACAAGGGCACGGCCTGTCGTTGCATATTGGAACCCATGAGCGCCCTGTTGGCGTCGTCGTTCTCGAGAAACGGAATCATCGCCGTCGCCACAGACACGACCTGCTTGGGCGAAACGTCCATGTAGTCGATTTCCTCGCGCGGAACGAGATCGATGTCGCCGCCCGCGCCTCTCGACGTGACCCTCTTGTTCGCAAATCTGCCCTTGCTGTCCAGGGGCTCATTCGCCTGCGCGATGATCAGCATCTCCTCGTCGTCCGCCGTGAGATAGTCGATCTGCTCCGTCACGATGCCCGTGGCCTTGTCCACCTTTCGGTAAGGCGTTTCGATGAAGCCGTACTCATTGACCCTGCCGTAGGTCGTGAGAGATCCGATAAGTCCGATGTTCGGACCCTCAGGGGTCTCAATTGGGCACATCCTCCCGTAATGGGAATGGTGCACGTCTCGCACCTCGAAACCCGCGCGTTCGCGCGAAAGTCCGCCGGGGCCGAGCGCGGAAAGCCGACGTTTGTGCGTCAACTCCGCGAGAGGATTGTTTTGATCCATGAATTGCGAAAGTTGCGAACTTCCGAAAAATTCCTTTATAGCCGCCGTCACGGGTCGTATGTTCATGAGCGCCTGAGGCGTGGTGACCTCCACGTCCTGAATGGTCATGCGTTCCCGAACGACGCGCTCCATGCGAGCGAGTCCGATGCGGAATTGATTTTGCAACAATTCGCCCACGGTTCTGACGCGCCGGTTTCCGAGATGGTCGATATCGTCGGTATTGCCGATGCCATGCGCCAAATTCAGGATATAGCTCACGGAAGCGATGATGTCTTCCGGCGTGATGTGCTTAGGCGAAAGTTCGCTCTTCCTCGCGGCGAAAGCTTCCTTTAAATATTCTTCTCCTTC
>JAIRTJ010000187.1 GCA_031254995.1 Eubacteriales Family XIII. Incertae Sedis bacterium | reverse complement strand
TGATGAAACCGATCATTTCGTTTCGACGCGTCTCAGGCTCCAGGAACTCGGGCGTTTTCTCAAAGAGCTCGAGCAATCTGTCCGCGTAGGAGGAGAGCCTGAAAAAATACGCGTCCTCCGAAGACTTTTTCACCGGCCTGCCGCAATCCGGGCAATTGCCGTCGACCAACTGGACATCGGTCCAAAAGGATTCGCACGGCGTACAATACCAACCCTCGTACTTCCCTTTGTAGATATCGCCCTTTTCGCGGATCCTGTTGAATATCTCCGCGACGCGGCGTTTGTGCCGTTCCTCGGTCGTGCGAATGAAGTCGTCGTAGGATATCTCCATCGTCGCCCAGAGATCCTTTATGCCGCGAACGATGTTGTCTACGTGCTGTTGCGGCGTAATGCCCGCAGCTTCCGCGATCTCCTGTATCTTTCGGCCATGCTCGTCGGTACCCGTGAGAAACATCACATCATAGCCCAACAACCGTTTGAACCGAGCCATCGCGTCGGCCATGACCGTACAATAGGTATGACCCACGTGCAGATTGGAACTGGGATAGTAAATCGGCGTCGTGATGTAGTATTTTCCCCTGTCCTTAACCATTTTGACCTCCTCTTCATTCTTCGCGAAAACCCTCGAACGCGCCCCTGCATCAACCGGGTCGAACGACCACTCTTCCGTCGCCGCTTACGGTATTTTCGTCCTTCAGCGCGTAATCGAACGTATACCCGTTCGCACCGTAGTACAGATGATGCAAACCGTCCGTCTCGCTTACAGAAACGGTATAATTTTCCACATTTAATCCCGCCATCAAGTCCTCAACGGAAATGGCCTCGTTCATCAGCACGAACAATCTGCTGATGTTCATCTCTACGGCGACGCACACAGCGTCGCTGCGCAACGGCGTGCGATTCGGATCGGGCGGCAGAACCGTCACAGCGCCGTCCGTCGCAACCTCGCCCGTCGGCGTCGTCGCGGGGACTTCAATGCCCGGAACGGAATCCAACGGGAAGGCGAATATGCATTCCGAGGACTTATTGCGGTAACAATATGCGCCGCCGTCCTCTTCGACATAGAACAGCGCGCCCGCGGAATTCATGATCTCTGCGGCCGATCTGCCGATGTACCCGAGATACTCGCTGTTTACGGCGTACTGGATATCTATCACGTACTCCGCCGCGGCCGGCCATCCCATCAATCCGTTCTCCGCGATCACAGCGGCGAAGAAGGAGAACTCCGTCTTCTTGTTCAGGTTGAATTCGCCTTCGTATCTTATGCTTTCGAGCGTGGGCACGGAACCGTCCATCGTGTAATAGATGACCTGCCCTTCATCCGCCGAGACCGTGACGATGGTCGCCTCGTTGAACGTCCCGCTCTTAGGCTCGAACACGGGCGGCGCGACGACCAACTCGCTCTCCAGCGAAAGACCCCGTTCGTAAGCCTTGACGATCTGCGCGTTTGCGGCGTCGATGTCGTTCGTATGCTCCGCGTACAGAGAGATAAGGCGTTCATAGGTTCGCGTATCAGCCTCGTCTTCATCCTGCAACGCCGAAAACAGTATGACCGCCTTGTCGAACTTCTTCCACGCTACATACGTATCGGCAAGCGCGAAAGTCGCCGCAGAATCGCCGGACTCGTACTCCAACGCCTTCAAGAACGCGGCTTCCGCATCCTCATACACCCCTGCCTCATAACTTTCCTCGCCGACCTTCATCTGCGCATCGTAATTGTCCATCGGTCGTACGAAACCGAAATAGTACACGCAAAACCCGGCCGCCGCCAAGACGACAAGTCCCGCGACGGACAGAACGATAATCCTCGTGCGCATCCGCTTTCGTTGTCGCTCGCTCAAGGCCGGCTTGTCGCCGTTCTTGCGTGCAGCGGGCTTGCGTCTCATCCTTTCGGAGGCTTTCGGCGCGCCCTGTTTTCGCTCCTTGTCGTCGCTCGGCGCTTTCGCTCGATTGCTCGCGGATTTCTTATCCGCGATTTCCTCTTTGAACGCTTCGCTTTTTTCGTGTTGATTCGTTTTCATATCCTTGTCTCCCCGCAATCTATTTTACTACATTCCTAACCTTCCGGACAAGGGGAAGGCGGCGCAAACAAAAATACCTCCCCTTGTTACAGACATAGGAGGCCTCGATACGAACGCACAAGCTCAGGCAGATCGATAAGCCTTTTTTCTTTGTTTGCGATAATACATGTAAACCGACGCGCAGATCGCGGATACGATCACCGCTCCGCCGCCGACCCAAAGCATCAAATCAAAGATACTCGTCGCGTACGTCAAAATCAGTCGGTACAATCCCTGCCCTGAAATGCCGATGCGCGCGAGGTAATCCGTACCCAAGGCGACCAACGCCACTGCGATGAAGAAGAGCCCGGATGCGCACAGCGCGTAGATGAGGTATTTGAAGGAGCGATATTTGATGCGTTGAATCCGGATGAGGAAAAAGACCATGACGGCGATAAACAGGATGCACGCCGCGATTGCGGGCAGAACAAGCTTGCTCAGTTTCACGAGAACCGAAGACAATTGCGAAGAGAACGGGATCGAAACGGCT
>JAIRTJ010000185.1 GCA_031254995.1 Eubacteriales Family XIII. Incertae Sedis bacterium | reverse complement strand
TACTTGGCGGGCGACCGCCCGGGAAAGCAGGTCGTCGCCGGTTCTTTGAGTCCTCTGTCGTTTATGCGGCGGAGGTCTCGCCTTTTTTTGTCGCAAACAGAGGGGATAGCGGCTTGCGTCGCAAAAGTTGCATTTTCGATTTGTGGTCGGGGATTTTTTTTGATATAATTTTCGAGGCGATGACCGATCTATGCAGTCGCGCCATTGAATTGAAACTGCTTGAGGCGCTTTTCGCAAATGCGGATTCGCCTTGGTGATGTATGCGGGAGCGCGGGACGAAACCGGCGTTCCCCTGAGAAAACGGAGGTAAAAATGGCCGGGAAAAACATGATTATCGCACAGAGCGGCGGGCCCTCGTCCGCGATCAATGCGTCCGTCGCGGGCGCGGTCGCGCGAGCGATGGCGGACGACAAGATCGATCGCGTGCTTGGCGCGATCAACGGGATGCAGGGATTCTTGGAAAAGAAGATAATCGACGTCTCCGCGCAGATGCGCACGACAGACGATTTCGAGCTTTTGGTTCATACGCCCGCGCAGGCGTTGGGCAGCTCGCGTTACAAGTTGCCCCGGGACAGCGAGGAGATCTACGAAAAAGTTCTCAACATCCTTAAGGAATACAACGTCGGCTATTTTTTCTATAACGGCGGAAATGATTCGATGGACACCGTTTCGCGTCTTGCCGCCTTCTTCAAAAAGCGGGGCGAGGACATTGTGGCCGTGGGCATACCAAAGACCATAGATAACGATTTGGTGGAAACCGACCACACGCCGGGCTTCGGAAGCGCGGCGCGGTATGTGGCCGCGAGCGTCGCCGAGGTGTACTTGGATACGATCGTCTATCCCATCCCCGCCGTCACCGTCGTCGAGATCATGGGCAGGAACGCCGGCTGGCTCACAGCGGCCTCCGTTTTGGCGAGACGCAGCGGGATAAAAGCGCCGCACCTGATCTATCTGCCCGAGGTCATATTCGATCCCGAGGATTTCATCGCGCGAACGCGGCAACTGCTCGAGAGCGAGCGACAGATCGTCATCGCGGTTTCAGAGGGCATTCGTTTGGCCGACGGTTCCTATCTCGCGGATACCGGCGCGGCCGAGGATATGTTTGGACACAAGACGCTGGGCGGCGTTGCTTCGACCTTGGAAACGATGATAAAAGAGCGCATCAAGATCGAGAAGCTGAAGACTCGCGCGATTCAATTCAGCACGCTGCAACGCGCGGCGGCGCATATGGCGAGCGATACGGATTTGAGAGAATCATACGAGTGCGGGTATCGCGCGGTGGAGGCGGCGCTTCAAGGCGTCACAGACGTGATGATCACCATCCGACGAGCCTCGGACGAACCATATCTTACGAGTTACGCCGCATCGCCGTTGAGCGGCATTGCGAACAAGGAGAAAAAAATACCGATCGAATGGATATCGAAGGACGGCGTCGATGTGACGGAAGAGATGGTTCGCTATCTGACGCCTTTGGTTCGCGGCGATGCGACGGAAAAGATGCGGGGCGGTTTGCCGGAATTCTTCAAATTCGATACGTCGGAATTCGTCGATCCGAAACGGTTGCGATAGCCTCTCGGCTGATTATGCGCGGCGCGCTTCCATGAAGAGATTGGCCGCGCCGATGATGCCTGCGTCGTTGCCCAATTCGGCCGCGACGATCTTCGCGTTTCTCGGACTGTTCCTGCTGTGCGCTTCTTTTTCGACGATATTTCGCATCGGAGCCAACAGCGATTCGCCCTGTCCTGCAATGCCGCCGCCGACGGCCAATACGCTCGGTTGGAAGATGTTGATGAGGTTTGTTGCGCCGCAGGCCAAATCCTCGATATAGGTATCTATTACAGCCTTCGCGGTGGGGTCGCCTCGCTTCATCGCGTCAAAGGGAATGCGCCCGTCCACATTTTTCAAATCGCCCTTCGCCAATTCCCACAGCAGGGACGAAGGGTCGTTTCTCATGTATTCCTTTGTCGTCAGGATGAGTCCCGTGGCGCTCGCGTATCGTTCGAAACAGCCGTGTCTTCCGCAGGTGCAGGGTCTGCCTCCCTTTTCAATGACCATATGGCCGACTTCTGTTCCGGCGAAATTGAAACCCTCGAAGATCGTCCCGTTCAGTATCACGCCGCCGCCTATACCCGTGCCGAGCGTGATCATGACGAAGATGTCGCAATTTTTTCCGACGCCCGCGGCATATTCGCCGAAAGCCGCCGCGTTCGCGTCGTTTTCCAGAAAAACGGGACAGTCCAACGCCTCGCGGAGCGCGCTTCGCAAGGGTACGTCCGTCCAATTCAGGTTGCAGGCATATTCGATGATGCCCGTAGATTTGTTCGTGATGCCGGGGACGCCGACGCCGACGCTGTTCACGTCGCGCGGAGAAATGCCCGATTCGTCAGCGACGCTTCGCGCGAGAGAGACGATGTCTTCGATTACCTCGGCGGACGGCCTGGTCGCGCGGGTCGGAAGCGCGGATTTCGCGAGGATGCGCCCGCTTTCATCCACGAGTCCCGCGACGATGTTTGTCCCGCCCAAATCTATTCCTATGTTGTAATTCACTGCAAACTCGCCTCCCAAAACCCTCATCGCAAAAAGTGCGACATCTCGAAGTTCTCTCCGTGACCGCAAATAAAATGCTCAACCATCACGCGAGTTCCTGCGGACATCCGGATTATACCGGAAATCGTAAGCATACAAATATGCATACAAGTATGTAATACATATAAATATATGCTTATAGGTATACACTTATAGGGGTATAGTGTCAAGCGTTTTCAACTTTCAATCAGGTTACAAAATACTTTTGCAATAAAAGTATATTTCCCGGGGTATTCCCATGGGTATTCCCGGGTATCCGTGAATTGCCGTGAGCTATCTCCTAATATCCGGAAATTTCCGGGCAAATAAAAACCGCCGCAAATGTTGAAAAACCAACAGTTTGCAACGGATTTCCTCTGGTATCCCGTAGGGGAGTCGAACCCCTGACTCCGCCGTGAGAGGGCGACATCTTGACCACTTGACCAACGGGACACGTATCAGCAAAAACATTATAGTGCGAACCGGACGTTTTGTCAAATTCATCCGATTGCGGAGGGATGCGTCGATTCGCGATTGCGGAGGAGCGATGCGGTTTTCTGTCCGAAAGAGGTAATATATTTTTAACACTTTTCGTTCGCGGAAACCGGTACAATGTGTGTATGTCTGTCGATAAAAATGACGCCGGCACGGAGGCGAAAGAAAAAAAGAATCGGACGCGAAAGCGGAACGCGACGGGAGCAAGCCGAACGAGACATGTCGTCATGACGATTTTCGGCATCTGCGCGGGTATTTTCTTCGCGGTCGCCGTCGTCGTTGCGGCGACGAACATCTATATGATCAACGTCGTCGGAGACAAGATCATCGATATCGAGGAAGCGTCGGCCTTAGGCCTCGGCGACAATCCGCCGCAGTGCGTTGAAGTCCTCGGCGCGTCGGCGCGCGGCGGCAAGCCGAGCCCAATCTTGGCCAAGAGGATCGACACGGGCATGGCCGTATTTGCGGCCGACGCAGCGGACGTCCTGCTGTTCTCCGGAGACAATGGCACGAACGAATACAATGAAGTGGCGGCAATGCGCTCTTACGCGCTCGAAACCGGCGCCGATTACGGTGTGACAGACGATGTCATCATCCTTGATTACGCCGGGTTCTCTACGTATGAAAGCATGTACAGGCTCAGAGACGTCTTTCTCGCGAAGCGAGCCGTGGTCGTGACTCAGGAATACCATCTGTACAGGGCTCTGTATGTGGCGAACCGATTGGGAGTCGACGCGTACGGCGTCGCAGCGCCCGGACAGGATGAGGGACAGCTTTTTCGGGATATTCGCGAGATCATCGCCAGAACGAAGGACTTCTTCTTTGTAATATTCGACGTTCAGCCCACTTATCTTGGAGATCCCGTGGAATTGACGCCCTTCTCGTAATCCGACCCGTTGCGGACTCGTTCCCTTTTTGATTTTACGCGGATTTAACAGAATTCGGCCTTTCGAATTAACATTCGGAAGGTATTTTTGTTTCAGGAAAAACAAGACAAAATGAAGCGAATGATTGTTGAAAAAGAAAAGAGAGGGAAGGAAGATGAAAAAAAGATACGTAAAATCGACAGTCGCAACATTGGCGGCGGTTCTCGTCGCGATCGGTATGACAGCTTGCTCCGCTTCCGATAAGTCAAATGATGCATCGTCGGCGGGAACGTCTTCGGGCGAGGGAGAGGCGCCTGAGTCCGTAACCGTCGTGATCGCCGGCTCCACATCCGTGCAACCGCTGTCCGAGATGTTGGCGGAGGCTTACATGGACGATCATCCGGAGGTTGGCATCGAGGTTCAGGGCGGCGGCAGCGGCCAAGGCATCAAGGCCGTCGAGGAGAAGATCGCCGATTTCGGGGCGCTGTCCAGGGAATTGAAATCGGAGGAAGAAGTCGTCGCGGCGGAGCAATTTCTCATCGCGAAGGACGGCATCGCCGTCGTCGTAAACAACGCGACCGAGCTGTCCGACATCACCGTCGAACAACTCAAGAGGATATACACGGGCGAGGTCGCAAATTGGAGCGAAGTCGGCGGCGGCGACGCCAAGATCAATGTGATCACGAGGGAGGAAGGCTCAGGCACGAGATCCGCCTTCGGAGAATTGACGGGCGTTCTCGGCAAGGACGAAAACGGCGAGGAAAGGGATTTTACGATCGATTCCGCGATCGTGCAGAATTCCACCGGCGCTGTGTTGCAGACCGTCGCCGCGACGCCTGACTCCATAGGGTTTGTATCGCTCGGCTCAGTCGACGATAGCGTCAAGGTTCTCGAGGTGGAAGGCGTGAAAGCATCGAAGGAAACGGTCGTCAGCGGCGAATACAAGATATCGAGGCCGTTTCTGTACATATGCGGGCCGAATCTCGGCGACGGCGCGCGGTCCTTTGCGGAATTCATCCTGAGCGGCGAAGGACAGGCAATAGTAGAAGATGCAGGATTCATAGCCGCGGCATAGTCGTCGCGACGCTAAAGCAAATCGATAAGGAAATCAATGCGGATAATAACGATTGCATCGGAACAGAAAAGGCGAAGGAGCAGGAGCGTTCGCGAAGCGACGATCGAACGACTCCTGTTTCTCGCCGGTATCGTCGGCGCTCTGTCCGTCGCCCTGATCACCGTGTTTCTTTTCGCCTCCGGTCTTCCGGCGTTCGCGAATTTCGGCTTGGGAAATTTTCTGTTTGAAACCCGGTGGAGTCCGACGAACGGGGTTTACGGCACTTTGGCGTTGACGGCGGGCACCTTGTCCGTGACGCTGACGGCCTTGGTCATCGGAATACCTTCGGGCGTCGCCTGCGCCGTGTTTCTGTCGGAGATATTGCCGCCGAAAGCGGCGCGCGCGTTCAAGTTCGCCATCGAATTGTTGGCGGGAATTCCCTCTGTCGTGTACGGGTTCTTCGGATTGATAGTCGTCGTGCCCGCCGTGCGGATGTACATCCTGCCCATCGTTCGCCTGTGGGATCCGGACGCGCACACGACGGGACTCAGCATTCTGTCGGGTGCGATCATCCTCGCCGTAATGATCCTGCCGACCATCGTCAGCCTGTCGGAAAACGCGATATCATCCGTTCCCGAGGAATACAAAGAGGCGTCGTTGGCTCTCGGCGCGAACAAACGGCAGACCATCGCGCGCGTGTTGATTCCCGCGGCGAAATCAGGGATTCTCGCATCGATCATACTCGGCATGGGTCGGGCTGTCGGCGAAACGATGGCCGTTCTCCTGATTACGGGCAACGCGGCCGTGATGCCGAAATCCCTGCTCGATCCCGTCGCCACGCTAACGGGGACAATCGCAATGGAAATGAGTTACGCGGACACCTCGCATCAGCAAGCCCTCTTTGCCGTCGGCGTCATACTCTTTCTCATCATCATGCTCCTGAATGCCGTAGCGCAGACGGCGGCGAAGCGAATGGGGGCGCGGCGATCATGAAGGATAAATTGTTCTATGCGGCGATATGGTTCTTCTCGATACTCACGCTCGCCGCGCTGCTCGTCATCGTAGGCTATATCATGTATCGCGGCGCGTCGCATATTTCGTGGGAATTTATCACGGAAAGGCCGTCTCTCATGGGTAAGAAGGGCGGTATATTCCCAATTATCATCGGCACCTTGTACGTAACGGGCGTGGGTCTTCTGATCGCGGCGCCGATCGGCATCACCGCCGCCGTATACTTTGCGGAATACTCGAAGGACGGACGTCTTGTACGCGCGATACGCGTGTTTACGGAAGCGCTTGCGGGCATACCGTCGATCATTGTCGGACTGTTCGGTTTCGCGTTTTTCGTCGTGTTTCTCGGCTTCGGATGGTCGGTCTTGTCCGGAGGACTGTCCGTTTCTCTCATGATCCTGCCCATCTTGATCCGCTCGACGGAGGAGGCTCTGAAAACCGTCCCGCTCTCGTATCGGGAGGGCAGTCTGTCTCTCGGCGCGTCCAAATGGGAAACGACCCGCAAGGTCGTGTTGCCATGTTGCAGGAAGGGGATACTCACGGGACTCGTCCTCAGCATGGGTCGGGTGGTCGGCGAGACCGCGGTCATCATGTTGACGGTCGGCGGCGCGCTGAAACTGCCCGTATCGATCTTCGACTCTACCAGAACCATGTCACTTCACATGTATATATTGGCGGCCGAAGGGATCAGTCAGGAAAAAGCCTTCGCCACCGCCGCATTGCTCGTACTCATCATCTTGGTCATCAACGGATTGGCCAACATCATAGGTCATCGAATCGGAGGCTCAAATGGAAAGTGACATCGATCTCGCGATACAGTTTGAAGTGCGAAATCTCGATCTGTTCTACGATAAATTTCAAGCTCTGCATCACATCGATACGGACATTCCGAAAAATCGCGTAACAGCGCTCATCGGGCCTTCCGGTTGCGGAAAATCCACGTTCATACGGACGCTGAACCGCATGAACGATCTCATTCCCTCCGTAAAAATCTCGGGAAGCGTGAAATTTGACGGCGATGATATCTTCGCCAAGACCTGCGACGCGATCGCACTGCGCAAAAAGGTCGGCATGGTCTTCCAAAAGCCGAACCCCTTCCCTAAGACGGTCTATGAAAACATCGTCTATGGGCCGCGCATCCACGGCGAGAAAAACAAGCGCAGACTAAATGAGATCGCAGAGACGTCCCTGAGACAGGCCGCCTTGTGGGACGAGGTGAAGGATCGCCTTCACAAGCCCGCCTTGGGTCTTTCGGGCGGACAACAGCAGAGGCTGTGCATCGCCCGTTGTCTTGCCGTGGAACCCGAGGTTATCCTCATGGATGAACCGACTTCCGCCTTGGATCCCGTCGCGACGCTGAAGATCGAGGAGTTGATATCCTCGCTCTGCGAACGCTATACGATCGTGATCGTGACGCACAACATGCAACAGGCCGGTCGCATATCCGATTTCACTTCATTCTTTCTGAACGGAAGAGTGATCGAAAGCGGCCGCACGGAGACGATCTTTTCCAATCCGTCCGATAAGAAAACGGAGGAGTATATCACGGGGCGATTCGGATGAGTCGCTTT
>JAIRTJ010000179.1 GCA_031254995.1 Eubacteriales Family XIII. Incertae Sedis bacterium | reverse complement strand
TCTGCGCGGCGGAGCCCCATCCCGATTATTTTAAGGAGATCCGCAGGATATGCGACGCTTACGACGTCACGATGATTATGGATGAGGTGATGACGGGATTCGGGCGAACGGGCAAGATGTTCGCGTATAAGCATTACGGTGTCGTTCCCGACGTAGTCGTCACGGGCAAGGCGGTCAGCGGCGGTTATTTTCCGTTGGCGGCTGTATCCGTCACGCAGAAATTCTATGACGGACTCTATGAGAATAAGGGCGATTTCACGCCGGGCTATTCGTGGTCGGGCAATCCGTTGGGCGCTGCGACGCAACTGGCGGCCTATCGCTATTTGAAGGAACACGATCTCGTGGAGAATTGCCGAGCAATGGGCGATTATTTAAAGCTGAGGATCAGGGAAATCGCGGAGCGCCATCCGACGTTCGGGGACATTCGCGGCAAGGGACTCATGGTCGGCATCGAATTGGTGAAGGATAAGAGCACAAAGGAGCCGTTCCCGCCGTCGGTGAAATTCGCGTTGCAGGTCAACAGAGAGGCGCTGAAGGAGAATATGATCATCGAGTCGAGCAGCGGTTGCAACAGAGGGCAATCGGGCGACGCGTTGGTCATCTCGCCGGCCTTCGTGATCACGAAGGAAGAGGTCGACAAAATCGTGATGCGATTGGATAAGGTGATGACCGTCACGGAAGAACGAAACGGCATCCGATAATCGAAAAAGGATAATCGTTCGGCGGCGGTCAGCGATGAGACGCGATGATCGTCGCCGTGCGATGTCATTGAAATAACGCGATGAAGGAAAACACACAGGACCTTATACGAGAGGTCGCGCCGAGGATACATCGTATCCTCGTACCCTTGCCGAAAAATCCTCTGCGCTCGTTGAACGCCTATCTGGTCAAGGGGCGTTCATCTCGAGGCGACAGGAATTTATTGATCGATACGGGGTTTAACAGACCGGAATGCGAGGATACTTTGCGCGCCGCGTTGAGGGAATTGGATGTCGATCCGAGCGAAACGGATGTGTTTGTCACGCATCTCCATTCCGATCATTGCGGACTGATGAGGAAGATGGCCTTGGACGGTTGCCGCGTCTATTGCAGCAAGTCGGACGGGGAATTGATCAATTACGCCGTCACACGGGATTATTGGGAGGAGTTGGACGAGATGTACGCTCGTCACGGCTATCCGTCGCGCGGAAAACAAAACATGGAAAACCACCCCGGTTGGGAGTATAATAACCGTGAGAAAGCGGAGTTTATTCCGGCGGACGAGGGCTGTGTGTTTGAGTGCGGCGGCTATGCGTTCCGCGCTGTCTGGACGCCGGGGCATACGCCGGGGCATATGTGCCTCTACGACGGGGATAAGAGGATACTGTTTTGCGCCGATCATGTGTTGGCCGATATCACACCTAATATTACCGTCGAGTTGGGCATGAACAATCCGCTCAAGTTCTATTCGGACAGTCTGAGAAAGACGGAGGCTCTCGATGTGGACAAGACGTTGACGGGACATCGCGAATCCCCGGATTCGCTCCGCGAACGAATCGCCGAGTTGCGCGCGCATCACGCGTCCAGGCTGGAGGAATTGATGGACATCCTCAGCGAAAGGGCGACGACCGCCTACGACGCGGCGTCGAAGATGCACTGGGATATCTCCTGTAAAAACTGGGATAACTTTCCTGCAACGCAGAAATGGTTTGCCGTCGGAGAGGCCATCGCGCATTTGCAATATCTCTACGGGGAGGGCAGGGTGAAGAGATTCAAATCTGACGATTTGTATTTCTATTCGATGGCATATTGAGGGAATCGGGCAATTGGTTTTTTCAAGCTTGTTTTTTCTGTGCGTATTCTTGCCGGCATGTTTGCTGTGCTGTTTCGCGCGAGGCGGCCTCTCTTGGCGCAACGGCGCGCTCATCGTCTTCTCATTGATTTTCTACGCATGGGGCGAACCCGTCGTCGTCTTTCTCATGCTGGCGACCGTCGCGGTGAACTACGCGGCGGCTTTGCTGATCGACAGAGGCAACCGAAACAGGCAGTCCGATGAATTGACTTCGCGAGACGGGACGCAGAAGCGCGGCGCGTTGCAAAAGGTCGCTCTTGTCGCAGCGGCGACTTTCGACATCGGCATGTTGCTCGTGTTCAAGTACAGCGGATTTCTCGTCGAGACGTTCAACGCGCTGACCTCGCTCAAATTGCCCGTGCCCGAGATCGCTTTGCCGATAGGGATTTCATTCTATACTTTTCAAATATTATCATATCTGGCGGATGTTTATCGCGGCGAAACGGAGGCGCAGACCTCGTTTCCAAAGCTGTTGCTCTACGTGTCGCTGTTCCCGCAGTTGGTTGCGGGTCCGATCGTGCGCTACAGTCATATCGCGCGGGAGATCGGCGAACGAACGACGAATTTCGAGGATATGTGCGCCGGCATCGAGCGGTTCGCCGTCGGGCTTGCGAAGAAGGCGGTATTGGCCAATACCTGCGGTTCGCTGTCGATCACATATATGGATCCCGCGCATTTCGATTCCCTGTCTGTCGCGGGCGCGTGGTTCGGTCTCTTGATGTACACGCTCCAGATATATTTCGATTTCTCCGCTTATTCCGATATGGCCATCGGCATGGGGCACATGCTCGGTTTTCATTATCGCGAGAATTTTCGTTATCCCTACATCTCGCAGTCCGTTACGGAATTTTGGCGACGTTGGCATATCTCGCTCAGTTCCTTCTTTCGCGATTATGTGTACATCCCCTTGGGCGGCGGCCGCAGACATCGAATCCGAAATCTCTTCATCGTTTGGGCGCTCACGGGTCTTTGGCACGGCGCAAGTTGGAATTTCGTGCTGTGGGGACTGTGGTATTTCATATTCATCGTCTTGGAAAAACAGGTCTTATGCCGGATACCGGCGGCGGTTCCGCGCGTCTTTCGGCATATGTATCTCATGTTGGTCGTCATGCTCGGTTGGGTGTTGTTTTACTTCACGGATTTAAGAGAAACGGTCGTATTCCTGGGGAAGCTGTTCGGCGTCGGCGCGAACGGTTTTATCGACATGGGATTGCGCATCGAGCTCATGAATAATGTGTTTTTCATTCTGTTTGCCCTGTTCGCCTGTATACGAATCATCGGCATACCCAAGACGATATACGAGTATTTTTCGCGGAAGGGGTCGAATTGGGCGCGCGCGGCGTTCGCGTTGAAATATGTCGCGGTAGGGGGACTGTTGCTTATAAGCGCTGTCATGCTCGCGGGCAACAGCTACAATCCGTTTATCTATTTCAGGTTTTGAGGAGGAAGAGTCGCGAATGCGACATCGGAGGTATCGGTTGTGAATGCGAAAGGCTATGAAATGCGGCGCGTCGCGTTAGGCGAGAGCGCGCCGGAGCCGGAAGAGCCTAGGAAACAGCCCCTGCGATATAGGATCGCGGCGATCGCGTTTTGGGTCGTTTTAGCTACGGCGGGCGTCGTCAGCTTTGTCGCGGAAAACCCCGAGATATCCGACATCGAGAATCGACCGCTGGAAAATCAACCTGAATTTTCCATATCTAGCCTTGCGAGCGGACAATGGGCCTCCGATTTTTCCGTCTATTATTCGGACACCTTTCCGGTGCGGGAGCGAATGATCGAAACGGCGGCTTTTTTTCGAGGTCTCCGCGGACTCAGGGGCGACGACGATGTCGTGATACGCATGGATGCGGGCGCGAGCGAAGGCAAGGACGGGAATCTTCCGGAGGAGATCGCGAACATTGCGGAAGCGGGAATGATATTCGGACGTTTGATCAAGGACGGGGAGATTCCCGCACCGCGCGAAACGAAGCCGTTGCCGGATACGGACGGGGAGCGCAGAGGCGGCGTGCTCATGGTGGGCGACACGGTCTTGGAACTATACGGCTTCAACAAGGGGACGAACGCGCTGTACGCGGAGATCGTCGGCGAGTTTTCCGAAGAACACAAGGATACGATCCTTACCAACGTGTTGGTGGCGCCTACGAATGTGGAATTCAAGATACCGGAGCGTTATCGAGATATGACCTCGAGCCAATACGAGGCCATTTCCTTCATCTATAATCTCCTGCCCGAGAGCGTAAATAGGGTCTGGGTCTATAATGTGTTGGCTGCGCACAGCGACGAGGATATCTATTTTCGGACGGATCATCACTGGACCGGCCTGGGCGCGTATTACGCCTATCGCGAATTCGCCAAGACGCGCGGTTTCTCGGTCGCGCCCCTGTCGGATTACGAGGAGGTGCGTCACGAAGGTTTTCTCGGCAGCCTATATAAATCCATGGGAGGAAACAGCGTACTCAAGGAGAATCCCGATTACCTGATCGCTTATCGTCCGAAGATCGCGTACACCATGACGGGCTATCACGGCAGCGACATGAGCGGCGCCATCTCCATGCATTTTGCGCAGGATCCGCAGGAGGTGCCCGCGACGAACAAATACCTGGCCTACTCGGGCGGCGATCTGCCATACGTTCACATCGTAACGGAGAACAAAAACGGTCGCAAGTTGGTCGTTTTCAAGGAATCCTTCGCAAACGCGATGTTGCCCTTCCTCGCGGAAAACTACGAGGAAATTCACGTTGTCGATTTTCGTTACTACAAAGGCGACATAGAGGCGTTTTTGAGCGAACGCGCCGTAAACGAAGCGCTGTTTTTGAATTACGCTCCGGCGGCAGGCTCCTCGACGCAGGTGGAGCGTCTGCGCGTGCTCTTCGGGGTGTAAAAAGCGAGGGGCGCTTCCGTTCGTGCGCGAACTCTGTTGCTCCCTGTCACCGTTCGTCCAATGGGATATACGCCCTGCGCTCCGATACGTTGCGGTAGGCGGGGCGAATGATCTTTCCCGCGTTGATCAACTCCTCGATGCGGTGGGCGCTCCATCCGGATATTCGGGCGATTGCGAAGATGGGCGTATACAATTCCGGCGGCAGATCCAACATGCTGTACACGAATCCGCTGTAAAAATCGACGTTCGCGCTGACGCCTTTGTATATCTTGCGCTCCTCGCCTATGACCTTTGGCGCAAGGCGCGCGACGGAACTGTAAAGGTTGTATTCGTCGCTGCGACCTTTCGCCGCCGACAGTTCTTTGACGAAATTCCTGAAGATGTTTGCCCGCGGGTCGGACAGGGAATACACGGCGTGTCCCATTCCGTAGATCAGCCCCGCCTTGTCAAAAGCTTTCCTGTTCAAAAGGTCGCGCAGGTATCGTTCCACCTGTTCCTCATCGGACCAATCATTTAGGTTTTCCTTCATATCATCGAACATCTTCACGACCTTGATATTCGCGCCGCCGTGCTTTGGCCCCTTCAGCGAGCCCAACGAAGCCGCGACGGA
>JAIRTJ010000076.1 GCA_031254995.1 Eubacteriales Family XIII. Incertae Sedis bacterium | reverse complement strand
TGATGCTGCCCATGTCGACTTTGCTCGAAGCGATCATTTCGCGCATGACATCATTCATGATCTCCGACAGACCGCCGCTTCTCGCCAATTGCAACAGAATTACGATCTGCGAGATGACGTATTGCATGACGAAGAAACCGGCCAACAGCAAAACGACGACCATGTTTTCACGGCGGATGGCCTTTCTGAAAAGCGTTCGAACTTCGTTCCTTTGATTGTCTGTATATTCGTTCATAATGGTTTGTGTATCTCCTTAAGTGACCCGCAAAACGCCCCGATCGGTTCTCGCTCGGCGCACCGCAACCCTCGCGGAACAGGAAACGACCGCGGGAGGGTATCGAAACGCAAATCTCGAAATGTCGCTCAAGCGCGTCGCTCTCTATTCCCGAGTATCGAGAAAAACGATGTTTTGCATGAGATCCACCGCGCGCACAACGCCTTTGAAATCGTATGCCGCGCCCGTGATTACATGGATGCGGACGGAGCCGGCCTCATCCGCCACGATGTTCGTGACGTATTCGGCGAGCTTATTCTCGTCCGAAATGTCGTTCCCTTTGTATACGGTTGAGAGACACATAGTTTAACTCCTTTTGCCTTTCCGTGTCAATTCAGCAAACGGATCAGACGTCGCGTCATCGTTCTCGCCTCAGTCCAAATGCTTGAGGGCGTTCGCGAATTTCTCGTTGCCGCGTTCGTAATCTTCGAGGCTTTCCCCGAGCAGATCGGCGGCCTCCGCTTTCCCGTCATTTCGCAGTTTGTCCGCGAACGCCTTTATCTCCGTCGCGTGTTGCCGATTGTGTTTAAGCGTGTAGTCGAGTATCAGTCGCGTCTTGTCCCTCTCATGGTTGTGTTCGTGACTGTGCGAGTGACTGTGCGCATGGCTGTGCTCGGGGCCGCCGCGCTCACCGTCGTGTTCGTGGTCGTGCTCGCCGCTGTGCGCGTGGCTGTGCTCGTGATTGTGTTCGTGGTCATGCGCGTGACTCTCGGCATGACCGTGTTCGCAACCGTGCTCATGGTTGTGCGCGATACCGCCGCCGTACTCGTGGCCGTGTTCATCGCTTCCGTGCTCGTGCATGCAACAGCCCTCGCGGCCGGGACAGTTCTCGTGGCTGTGATTTCCTCTTATATCGTGCATCGCGTCGCTCCTTTCCGCCAGTTGAAGGCTCGCCGAATTTCGAAATTTCGGATCGGTTTTACGAAGATGCATTAAAGAAATGATCCGATCAGCCTCAATTTTAACATATTTATTGTGGTATTTGTGAAAATGGTGTAAATTATTATTGTCGATAATTTACGAGTATTTGCGCGATGCGACTGTGCGGAGCGTTTTATCAAAACTGTTCGGCGTCGCGGCCGGGCGGTCGATGCATGATGATTTCGGGCTTACCGGGGGTTGTAAAGCATGAAAGCGGGTGCCGAGATGAAGAGGAGCGCGTTTTTGAAATTAACCGATGCCGAGTTGACTGCGGCGCGCAGGCAGGCGAAAAAATTGGTCGTTTACGGCGGGAGCATCCTGTCGCCTCTGGCGGGACACGACAGTTCGGGAGAATACGGTATATTGCTGTTCGACTTGAACGGAAACCTGATCGCCATTCACGGAAAGGGAAAATTTCTCGAGTGGGCCGAAGAGTGCGGCATAGAGGAGGGAACTCGTTGGAACGACGAGTCGCTGGGTCCCAATGTCGTTTCGCTGGGGATGGCCTCCGACGGGACCGTCATGTTGGCGGGCGACGAACACGAAAACGCCGCGTTTTCGACAGGCGTCTTCGCGTACACGCCGATCAATCTCGAGGAGAGCGGTTGCATAGGCGGCCTTGTCGTCGCCGCGCCGATCAAGTACAACAACAGGGGCCTGATGATGATCGCAATCACGGCGGCGCGGGCGATCGAGCTTCAATATTTTTGGTTCGACATGCTGTACAGACTGGATTCTCCGCAAGAGGGCAATGGTCTTTTGGTGTTGGATCAGTCCACGGGGAAGAACAACATCCTCGTCGTCAACAGCGAGGTCATCACCATCCTCGGCATCGAGCAAAAGGATTATTTCTATAAAAAATTGGACAGCGTGATACCGAGATTTCCTGAAAACAACGAGTTTTGGGAATTGATCGACGAGGCGCAGCTTGCGCACGATCGAAAGATCGTCCTGAAGATCGACGACAAGGAGATCGTCATCAACGTCAGTTCGTTTCCCTATAATGAGAAAAAATTCCATATGCAGGGAATCATAATGTACTTCACTTCGCTCAAGCGAATCAACAGGCTGATCCGGAAGTATTCCGACACCTCCGCGAAATTCAATTTCGACGATATCATCGGGGAGGATTCGATCATGAAGGCTGCGTTGCAGCGGGCGAAGATGTTCGCGTACACGGACAGCAACATCCTCATAGAAGGTGAAAGCGGCGTCGGGAAGGAGATGTTCGCTCAGTCTATTCACAACAACAGCTCGCGATGGAATCGTCCGTTTATCGCGATCAACTGCGCGACGTTTTCCAAGGAACTCATCACGAGCGAGCTGTTCGGCTACGAGGGCGGCTCGTACACGGGCGCGAAAAAAGAAGGCGGCATGGGCAAATTCGACATGGCAAATCACGGTACGCTCTTTCTCGACGAGATAAGCGACATACCGCTAGACTTGCAGGCAATACTTTTGCGCGTCATCGAGGAACGGAGTTTTCGCCGCGTCGGAGGCAACGATCTCATCCATGTGGATGTGCGAATTATCGCTGCGACGAACCGCAGATTGAACGAGCAAATCGCCCACAAATTATTCCGCGAGGATCTGTACTACCGCGTCGGCGCTCTGAAGCTCAGCGTGCCGCCGTTGCGCGAACGGGGAGAGGACATCCTCAAGATCGCGGAGCGTTTTTCCGAGCAGATATGCACTAGGCTGGACAAGCCTGTGGCGTTTTTCTCGAAAGCCGCCGTCGAGTTCATGTTGCGCTATCCGTGGTACGGAAACGTCCGCGAGCTTCGCAACACGCTCGAAGGCGTTTTGAGCTTGAACAACAGTCCGGTCATCACGGAAACGATGCTCATGGAGTTTTTTACGGACGCGCCGGTTTCGTCGATGATAGGCGGCGTCCTTCCGCTCAAGCCGGAATCCGTGCAACAACCGTATGATGACCGCTATTACGAAAGAGACGAAATCGAGAGCATATTGCATCGTTTTCACGGGAACAAGAGCAGGGCGGCGAAGTACATGGGTATTTCGCGAGGAACCCTGTATCGGTGGATGAATAAGTACGAATTAACCTGAAAGGCGACATAGGAAAACGCCGGAACAGTTTACCGGAACAAAACCGGAACATATAGAACACTTTTTAAACACTATTGATACAATTTTGAAATGTCCCCCCGGGAGGGTTTCCTGAATTGGCCTCGCGCGCGAAAAATATTTTTTGCGCCGACAACCGTTCTCCTACAATCGAAGGGCTCCATTTCTTGGCTCTGAACTCCGTTCTCGACAAATTGGTACATAACTTGCGTAGTAATCTGAATTGTGCGAAGTATCATAGTTTGGATTTGCGCGACGTGCGCATCGAAAATAAATAAAAGAGGAGACGGACGGTATGATTACGGTCGGAATTGACAGCGGCAGCCAAAGCACGAAGGCGGTCGTCATACGAGACGGCGAGATCATCGGTAAATCTAAGACGCTGACGGAGTTTGACGCGACAAAGGCTGCTCGAGAGGCTTATGAGTCCGCGTTGAAGGACGCGGGCGTCGACGAGAAGGAGGTCGCGGCGATCTCCGCGACGGGCGCGGGACGCCTGCTCGCGGAGATTGCGAGCAGCGTCGTCAACGAGGTCAGCGCGGCCGCGCGAGGGACGCATGCGGCGGTTCCGGAGACGGAACTTCTGATCGACATCGGAGCGGAGACCTGCCGCGCGATTCGTATCCAAGAGGACGGCGGGATACGAAATTACGAGATCAACGACAAGTGCGCGTCCGGCGCGGGAACCTTCATCGAATCCATGGCTCGGACGCTCGAAATCACGACGGAGGAAATGGGTCCCGCGTCTCTGCGTCACACGAAAGATCTTCCGATGAACGCGCAATGCGTCGTATTCGCGGAGTCGGAGGTCATCTCCCTTATTCATCGACAGGAAAAAATAGAAGACATCGCCTATGGCGTTCATGTAGGCATTGCGAACAGGATCAGCTCGCTTGTGCGTCGCGTGGGAATCACGGACAATATCACGATGACGGGCGGACCCGCTCGAAACGAGGGGTTGGTCGATTGTCTTTCGAAGGAGTTGGGGAGGCCTGTTCGCGCGGCGGAAGACCCTGAGTATGTCACCGCGTACGGAGCGGCGTTGTACGCGGCGGAGGCCGCGACAAAGCAGTAGGCGGATATCGGTGCGATCATAGGGAAAGGGAAAAGCTGATGGAGAGCGGAATCAAACAAGTGGATTATTGGCGTTGGAGCGAATCGCGTTGGACGAATCCCGAGATCTCGGATTGGAAAGGCGGACTCGTCACAGCGGGCATCGACATCGGCAGCACAAGCACGCAGGCGGTCATCTTCGTGGACGGAAAGATGTACGCATATTCGAGCATTCGGACGGGATCCAACAGCCCCGATTCCGCGCTCAACGCCGTAAAATGGGCGATGGACGGCACCGGCATGACGCAGGACGATCTGAATTTTACGGTGGGGACCGGCTACGGGCGCGTCAACGTGCCGTTTGCCGATAAAACGATCACGGAGATCAGCTGTCATGCGCGCGGCGCGAATTACCTGTACGGCCCGACCGTTCGCACCATTCTCGATATGGGAGGTCAGGATTGCAAAGCCATCCATTGTGACGAGAAGGGTTCCGTAACGGCGTTTATGATGAATGACAAGTGCGCCGCGGGAACGGGGCGAGGCATGGAAGTCATCGCGAATTTGCTCTCGGTGCACGTCGAGGATATCGGCGATATGTCATTTCAAATCGATGAGGAGCCGCCTCCCGTGTCGAGCATCTGCGTCATTTTCGCGAAGAGCGAGGCGACAAATCTCATGCGCCGGGGTTGGAGCAAGGAGAAGGTGCTCGCGGCCTACTGTCACGCGATGGCGTTTCGCGTCGTCAAGCTTCTCGAACGCGAAGGCGTGGAGGAAGATTTTGCCATCACGGGCGGCATTGCGAAGAACAAGGGCGTTGTAAAACGTATAGAAAGTCTGTTGGGTATCAAAGCGCTCGAAGCGAATTTCGACACGCAACTCGCGGGAGCGGTCGGCGGCGCGATCTTCGCGAAGGAGTTCTTCGAGAAAGCCGCAAGAAAAAGGGAAGGAAAGTGACGCGGGAGTCGCTTTGACTCCGCGGATCGAAAGGAGCGACGGATGAAGGCGCATTACGGATATGAGGACGGATCGGGTTCCTATTACATCACCGTCAACACGGAGTATTGCGCGACCTGCGACGGAAAGCCCTGCACGGACGCTTGCGTACAAGGGATATTCGCAAGGGAAGAGGATGATTTCGACGATGAGATCGTGGTCGTGCGCGAAGATGCGCGCAATTCGCTCAAATCGATTTGCGCGGCGTGCAAGCCGCAGATCGGAGGCTCGCGCTCGTTGCCGTGCGAGGTCTCTTGCAAGCAAGGTATGATCGCCCATTCTTGGTGAAGGAGGCGCTTTTACGGATTCTGCAATATCGGGTTTGTTAGGTTTTAATAGGAAGAAGGAGGAAGGAAATGGGTGATAAAGAGTATACGGTCATCAAGTATGCGGTTGAAGGAAAGATCGCGACGATCACATTGAACAATCCGGCGATGATGAATTCGTTGGACTACGCTATGGTGGAAGAGCTTGTCGACGCTTTGGACAAGGCGCGGCATGACGACAGCGTCAAATGCGTCGAGCTGACGGGCGTCGCAAAGGCGTTCTGCTCGGGCG